>WBUR01000019.1 GCA_008933615.1 bacterium
AGTGAATGCCGTTGTACTCAAAATCCGTGTCGATCGAGTCGCGGGTTGTTCCGGGAACGTCCGATACTATATGCTTGTTTTTCCCGATAACGGCGTTAACATAGGAAGATTTGCCGACGTTGGGTTTGCCGATGATTGCTAACTTGATGATATTCTTTTCGTATTCAATGTCTTCCACATTGCCGCGGAAACCGTCACCCAGTTCTGATAAAATATCATCAAGGAAGTCGCCTATGTTTCTGCTATTGAGCGCGGAAATACTTTTAGGTTTTCCTAATCCGAGCTTGTAAAAATCTTTATTAGCAGCGACGTCCAGATCAATATTTTCATTGTCCGCTTTGTTGACGCAGAGCAGATGTTTTTTTCTGGCGCGTTTGATGGTATCTGAAATTTGTAATTCGGTTGTTGTAAGTCCGGAAACGGCATCGACCAGCAATATAACGAGATCGGATTCTTCAATGGCAAATTGCGCTTGCTCACGGATTGCCACGTTGATCTCGTCGCTCGCGTCAGGCATATATCCGCCGGTGTCGATGAGAACAAATTGTTTCCCGTTCCAGTCGGTGATCTCGTAATGCCGGTCGCGCGTTACGCCGGGTGTGCCGTGAACAATTGCATCCTGGCGGCCGATGATTCGGTTGAATAAAGTTGATTTGCCGACGTTGGGACGCCCAACGATTGACACAACCGGTATCCGATTAATTCGTTTCATTTATTTGCAGCAATAATAGTATTGAATTTATGCGTCGAATTAAATATGATAGTTATAATTCGGTATTGATTCAAGTCCAAACTTCCTGTTCAGAGCACAGTTCATGATGGTTTTCAAGGAAATAGAGCTTTTCAACATTCGCCAATTTAAACATAAACGCATTGATTTCAGAACAGGATTCAATCTGATTGCGATAGGCCCCGCTCAAGGTAAGTCAACGTTGACTGAATCTTTACGAACGGCATTGTCAATTTCTGCAGTAAATCCGCCTGATTATTTCAAAGAAGAAACTTCCGACTCCGCAATCCATTTAGTGGTACTAATTAACCGGAAGGAGTATTATGTCAAGAAAGAATGGGCAGCGCAAAAGCTGAAACATAATGTTGTCACATCAAAAGATGGAAAAGTAACGTATGATCTGACCGATTCGGCACAAGCAACTCAATGGGTATGTCATTTTCTGAAACTTGCCGATAAAATGTTCAACGAGAGTATGGAAACCACTCCGGTGGATTTATTATTGCAACGTTACGATGTTATTTGTGGCCTTATTTTCCCGTATAATTACTATGAAAAAGCGGCAGATTCTGTATGGCTCCACACTCTTCTTAATATTCATTTATACGATCATATCAATTCGGAGTTGAATCATATTCAGCAAATTGCTTCTGGTTCACTAAATGAACTTAAGATGAGCCGCCAGGCCGCTATAGCTGACCGGAAAATCGTAGAACGATTCGAAGAAGATCTGAGACATACAGATCATCAAATCAAACAACTGCTCTCGGTTATTGATCAGGTATCAGCCGGTGCACAGGCAGATGAGGCGGAACTTCGACAGGCGGATAAGATATACGAATTTATTGTGGCGAAAAAACATGAAATCGAAAGGATCGATTTCGAGTTGCGCAGCTATAATTCAGTATTAAAAAATGAAATTGGCCATGAATTTACAGAAGACGAGATACAGGAAATTGAAAAGAAAAAGAAAATATATGAGCAAATATCATTACAGGAAGAGTCGCTTCGCAAAAAAATTGTTGAACGGGGGCATCTGGAAAAGAATCTGAACGGCATTCTCAATGAAATTACTCAACATCAGATTTCGCAGGCACCATCCGATACAGGAGCCGGTAAAACAAAGCTGGATACTTACAAGTCAGAAGTGAAGAGAATTCGCGAAACGTTAAAATCCTATTCGAGCCTCGAACACGACATGGAAGCTGCCAAGCGCGAAAAAAACCTGTATCAATCATCTCACGACAAGCATCTCGTGATCGGCAAACTCAAACAATTCGTATCGCAAAACGAACAAAAAAATGTCAAGTTTCTAATTGAAAAACTGGAACAGGACCGGGGCATAATTGTGAAAGAACTTGAGCAAATGCAATCGACGATGCATGAAGATCGTTATCGGAATCTTTTTAGCAAAGTCCAGCAGTTTCGGCAACAGATAATTGAGCAGCGTAAGCGAATCGAACTGTTATACGAAAGGAGACTGGAAACATTACGAAGCTTCGAAGAAAGTGTTAGCGCCGAACCGGATCTGATGGCCATGGAAAGTCGTTTCCGTCGCCAGGTTCATCTAAAGAAATATCTTTCGGTGATAACAGAAGTTGCGCAATTCATTCAAAAAGATGTAGAGGAATCACGTACCGCCGAATTTCAACAACATATCCTTAACCACGCTTCTATATTACCCGACTTTTTTCTTCAACTGGCTGGGTATGTTCTTCAGTTTCAGGACAAGAGTATCCTGCAATCTCAAGTTAAACGCTATTCACATTCACAGATTGCAGAATTTAATTTAATTTTCCGTTTGCTCTGCATTGATTATGCTACGCACCATTCCGGAGCGGTGTTAGATGAACACTATCGCTGGTTGATGGACCCAGCGCAAATTTCAAGAATTGACACACTGCTTCAACATCTGCATTTCGAACAGTGCATCGCATTTGATAAAGCCTAATACTCAAGATCGCCCACGATCAGATCCTCTCGTATCGGCTGAATTGTTTCTTCAATAACCTTTCGATGTTCCGGATGATCCACGTATATTTTAAGGTCTTCCTTATTTCTGAAACGACTTACCAACATAACGTCAAAACCTTTATTGCGATGGGAAAAATTGACGCCCGCATGCATGTCGATCAAAGCCGGGATCTTATTTTTCAAGCCGTGCAAAGACTCCGTCATCGAATTAATTTTATCTGCGGGTGTATTTCTTTTAATCTTAAACATGACAATATGTTCGACCATAGATTCCTCTCAAGTGAGAATGAATGTTAGAATGCAAATTCGACCTCAACTTGTTTAGTAAAATATCTGTTGTAAATATAATTTGTCTTTGCTTCAATTCGAATCCTATACAACCCAGATTGTGCCTTCGAGCTTGAAATGGCCGTTGTTCCAGAATCCTTTGGAGCGCCTTGTTTTCTAATAGAAGATGAGTCAACTGCTAATCTGCGTTTGAGAAGTTCGTTAGGAAAAATACCGCCAACCATACCTTGACCCAGCTGACGATTCCATAGAATAGAATTTTTTCCGATCGAAAATGATTTATTTAGGCATAATAACCCTATTAGGTTGTTTTTTTCGTCAAAAATTCTCGCTGTTATTTTCGAGTGTTCCGTTAGAAGAAAATCAAACCTGACCGAGCTATCTTGAAGCGATATATTCAAATCGAGAATATCAGTTCCGATATGAAAATATTGCGCACTTTTCTTATCATTGATAAATACTTGTCCGTAATTCCTTCCTATGGCGATGCCTCGGGGCTCGAAAAACTGATTATCTCCGTCGCCAATGTTTCCAAAACGCGTAATATAGTTCAAGTGTCTGTCAAATTTATGAACGCAGTGGTTGAACATATCCGTAACCCAAATATTAGAGTAGAAATCGACCGCAACAGAAGTCAAAAATACTTGCTGATAACCATAGTCATTGGAATTAACACCCGCTATGAACCGCCCGTCCGGAGTAAGTTTCCGAATGCGCGTATTATTTAGATCGATCACCACCATGAATTCTTCTCTAAAAAATAAGTCGTTTTCCGTGGGGTCAGCAAAAGCAATTCCATCCGGCCGTACCATAGAAACTGCAAGGCCATTTGAATCATTCTTATCGCCCAACGCATATAGAAATCCCATGTTTTTGTCAAACACCTGAATTCGATCATTACCTGTATCGGTTATAAATATTCTTCCTTCTGTTCCAAGTGCAATGCCGCGGGGTTCATTAAATTCACCCGGTTTAATTCCCTTTTTACCAAACGCATCTACGAATGTAAGGTAGCTGCCGGGATTAAATAATTTTACGATACGGTTATTGCCCGAATCGGCGATATAGACATCGCCGTTGGAATTACAGGCTATACCGCGGGGTTTTCGCAGTTTTTGTTTAGGTCCTTTTCCCTCGTAAATATCAATACTCTGCATTGAGCTGTTAAAAATGATGTTATTTTGTCCGGAATTAACCCCATAGACGGTGAGGTCATCATCGTCGTTCCTATTCTTCGGATCATCCGTGCTTTTTAGCCTCGTGGCGGCAAGGCCTTGCGGATCATCAGGCGTGACGTCGGTTCTTCCGATCAACGCCATAAATGCGAACAAATGCACTGCGGTTGCTTTGTGCAGCGGCGCGTGGCGGGCTGGGGGATAAACCAGCGTCGTAGCTTCATGAACTCTTTTTGCAATGGTTTCCTGAGTCGATGCAGAAGTCACCAAACCGAATAGAAGAATATAAATCTGAAAACATCGAATCATAGGCAGCGTATGTATTTAATTTAATTTTTTTTTTGCGGGTTTGAAATTAGACGAATCAATTACTATTTGCAAGTTCAAAAAATTAATTATATTATTGGAATAATAATTATCGAATATCGTTGAAACAAACGGCTTTACGAATGACAGCAAAAGATTTTGAAGAACAGGCGATGCCTCACGCCGATTCTTTATACAATACGGCTTTGAGGTTGACTCGGAATCCGTCGGATTCTGAAGATCTGGTTCAAGAAGTATTTTACAAGGCCTTTCGGTCTATTAACCAATTCGAATCAGGGACCAATATGCGGGCTTGGCTTTTTAAGATATTGGTTAATACGCATATCTCGCAATACCGGAAAACGGCAAAAGACCCGTCGGTTGCGGGATACGATGATATTGAGGAGTTCTCATTATATGGGCAAGTTCACAGCCGTTCTAGTTCCTTAACCGATTCACCTGAAAGCATTCTGGACCGTTTTTTGGATGAGGATATCCGAAAGGCCATCGATAAGTTGCCGGACCAGTTTAGGGACGTCGTCATGCTGGTAGACATCGAAGGGTTTTCATACAAAGAAGCGTCGGATATTTTGGAAGTTCCCGTGGGCACCATTATGTCGCGCTTATTCAGAAGCCGGAAATTATTACAGAAGTATCTTTGGGAATATGCCGTTGAATACGGTTACGTCAAACCATAATGAAATTGAATACTAAAGGAAATCTCATGAAGACACCGAATGGTAATGAAACCGATCTCCACGCGCACGATCATACCCTCAAATGCGGGGAAGTTGTTCATCGTGTATACGCCTTTTTAGACGGGCAGATGAATCTAGACGATGTGCTGGTTTTTAAGGATCATTTGAAAGTGTGTTTGCCTTGTCAGGCGTACGTGCAGTTCGAAGAAAAACTGATTAATATGATCAAGTCAAAAAGCTGTAACGACGAAACAAAAATACCCGCAGCACTGATGGATAAAATAAAGAAAGCGATCGAAGTATCTAACCTGCCTCCTAAGAGCTGATCAGCGCCACCCTTGCGCAATAGGCAATCTTCTTCCAAAACCGAACGCCTTTGTCGTAACTCTTAAACCCGGAGCCGCCTGTCTGCGTTTATATTCATTATGATCCACCAACTTAAGTACTTTTTTTACAGTTTGTTCATCATATCCTAACTGAATAATTTCCTCTTCTTCCCTCATATTTTCTATGTACGCTTCCAAAATACCATCGAGCACATCATATGGGGGCAGAGTATCCTGATCTGTCTGGTTCGGCTTGAGTTCAGCTGATGGCGGTTTGAGGATCGTATGAGGCGGAATGATTTCCTTATTTCTGTTGATCCATCGTGCGATGCGATAGACCATCGTCTTTGGAACGTCACTGATGACCGCTAAGCCGCCGCACATATCTCCGTATAAAGTGCAGTAGCCGGCCGCTAACTCGGATTTGTTACCTGTGCTTAGCACCATCGCATTTAATTTATTTGATAAAGCCATCAAGATATTTCCACGTAACCGCGCTTGAATATTTTCTTCGGTAATGTCTTCGGGCAGATTCTTAAATTGTGAATGCATGGATTCCAGAAATGCGTTAAACATAGATTCAATTGGGATAGAACGGTATTCAATTCCCAGATTGGTTGCCAGTTTTTTTGCGTCGTCCTTGCTGTGCCTGGATGAATATCTCGATGGCATTGAAACACCAATAATATGGTCTTTACCAAGCGCTTCGACGGAGATTGCAGCGACTAATGCCGAATCGATTCCGCCACTTAGGCCGATGATCGCTTTCTTAAACCCGCATTTACTCATATAATCGCGTATCCCTAAGATAAGCGCGTCATAGATCTGTTGTTCGTCAGGCGCGGTCCAGCCATTTGAAATAGCGCGATTTGCTTCGATATCAACTACAGCCAGTTCCTCTGCAAAAGACTGAGCCTGAGCCAAAAGTTGTCCCTCTGCATCCAGAACAAAACTACATCCATCAAAAATCAGGCTGTCATTTCCGCCGACCAAATTCACAAACACGCAAGGGATATGGTATTTTTGAGAGATGCTCTTGAACATATTTAACCGGAGATTGCTTTTATTGACATGAAAAGGGGAGGCAGACATATTGACCAGGATATTTGCGCCTTGATTAATTAATTCCTCAATTGGGTCTGAATGATAGAGCCGTTGTTTCCAAAAATCTTTATCATTCCAACTGTCTTCACATATTCCTATACCTAATTTCATTCCCCGGAATGGAAATACTTTTTTTTCTTTAGCCGGTTCAAAATGGCGCATTTCATCAAAAACATCGTAATTTGGCAGAAGGGATTTATGTTGGATTCCGATAATTTTACCGTTCTCCATCAGCGCGGCGGCATTGAATACATGATGGCCTTCCGGGTTTTCATTGGGCGATACGAATCCGCATAAGACACCGATGCCGTCGGTATGTTTCATTATGTCATTCAGAGTTTCCGTATTCCTTTTAACAAATATCTTCTTTTCGACCAGATCTTCCGGTGGGTATCCGCAAATGCTGAGTTCCGGGAATACGACCAGGTCAGCCTGAGCCTTACGTGCCCTATGTATGAAGTCAATGATCCTGATGGAATTATTTTTTAAGTCGCCGACGCGGGTGTTGATTTGTGCGAGAGCTATTTTCATAAAGTTATTTAGAATGCTTTTTGTATAGGTTATAATAAAAAAATCCGACTTTAGATAAAAATCGGATTCTTACAAAAGAATATTTGATCAAACATTATCAATTACGAATGACATCAATGATTTTTCCGCCCACACGAAACTCGGAAAACGCCGGATCTATTTCAATTGGTTCCAATTCTGAATTGGCGGGCTGTAGAACGATCTTCGAGCCTCGTTTATAAATACGCTTGACGGTAGCTTCCTCATTGACGTAGGCGATGACGATATCGCCATTAGCAAATTCTGTCGTATATCTCACAACAATATAATTTCCATCATAAATTCCGTCTTCGATCATACTGTCACCGACGATTTGAAGCGCAAAAATATTCTTATTCCGAGCCATGTCTTTGGACGGCATCGAAGTCAAAAATCCCATGTCCACGCTTTCAGAGAATCGGGGTGTTCCTGCGGCAACTTTGCCAAGAATGGGAATACCTGTAGGATCGTCATCCATTACGTAATTTACATTATTTTCCATATTCTAGTTCTCGCATTAATTTGGAAAATAAGAGTTCATTTTGTTTTTTAATATGAGATAGGTGCGCTAACAGACGATTGTCTTTATTTAATTTACAAAATTTTGATAGAAAAGCAAGCTGTTTTTCATCACTCGGCAATTTATTGGACTTACGCTCAAACACCAAATAGTTAAAAACTTCCAATTCACGTAAAAAAGAGTAGTTTTGATGCAAGACTTGAGCGTCATCGCCAGAGATTAAGGATAGGTCTTGAAGCAAACGAAGCGTTTGTAACGTATTCTCTGTTTGAAGAGAATGATGGCTTTTTCCAAATTTCATTTGATACGCCTGAATGGCATATTCAATATCAAGTAAGCCGCCTCTGGAAAATTTTAAATCGTGAATGCTGTCGGAGACCGTCTTAATTTTTTCCTTTGTTTGTCTTAACCTCATATCAATAATTGAATGAATTTCATTTGTTGTAAAATCTTTTTCATATGCGATTTTTATGAACAGTCGCGATACTTTTTCCTTTACCGTCGCTGCTCCGCATATAAAACGTGACTTGATCAGTGCCTGTCTCTCCCAAAACATGGCGCGACTTTCAAAATAGCTCTCATAACGGGACACGGTTACTACAAGCGGAGCTTGCTTACCTTCCGGCCTCAACCTGGCGTCTATTTCGTAAAGTCTGCCTCGTGGCGTTATTTCCATGATCCGTCTTAAAAAATCTTTGGCTTTTGCGATAAGATCGTCCACGTCCGACGAATTATCGCAGACGAAAACGACATCCAGATCTGATTTATAACTCAATTCACGTCCGCCCAGTTTTCCAAGCCCGATAAGCGCCACAGGGTCAGATTCATCAAAACTTTCAAAAAAAATTTTATTCAATATAAAATCCGCAAGGCGGCTGATGTCTTCACACAATTGTCCATTGTGTTTTTTTGAATATTGCAGTGCAAGTTTTAGGAATTCCATCTTCTTGAAATCATGCATATTACTGTATCCTGAGAATTCCAGCTCGGGAAGGTATTCGCCGTCTTGTAACCAGTCCTGGTAATGTGTAATAAGATAATCCACATATAATGGCGATTCACTCAATACGTTGATAAACGAATGCGAATACGAACAAAGGTCCAAAGTAAGTTCTAGGAACTTGGGTTGATGTAAGTAGGTTTTATAGAGCATTTCGGGGAACGGATATGCAGAAACGATGCGTTCAAAATTCATGATGGTATGGTCGGGCGCCGGCGTCAGCTGGACACCTGCGAGAAGATTAGGCAATACCTGGACAAAAAGATCTTGAGTTGTGATCGCATGAAGCTTTGGAAACTGGCCGAAATTTAATAAACGTATGATTCGATGCGTATGCTGAGGCGATTCAAAACCATGTTGGGTCAGCCTGATTTGAAGAGCCTGATTTAATGTCTCAAACCTGAAAAAAAGCGCCGTATCACCCGGATGAGAGACACTATCGGATATTTCGAAAACCGCATCATATATTTTACGAACAGAATCAAGATGAGAGTCGAGTTTCCGAATAAACTCCTCTGCATTATTATAATTCAACAAATAGGCGATTTTTGTAAATTGTTTCCTCTCCCCGGACATGGAATGCGTCTGACGGTCATCCGCGATCTGCAGAATGTGTTCGATTTTACGGTACAAAACGTAACTCTCCGCAAGGAGTTTATTTTCCTCTTTCGAAATAAGTCCATTATCAAATAATTTCGCTAAACCCGACAAGGTGTTCCCGGTTTGTATTTCTGAGATTCGTCCTCCGTTTATAAGTTGTAAGGCCTGCAAAATAAATTCAATATCACGAATACCCCCGGCGCAAATTTTGATATTTAACTTATCCGTCGATTTTTGTTCCTCGATTCGCCATTTCATTTTTGCAATTTCTTTTAGCGGCGATGAAAAAAAAGTTTTAGGATAAATGAATGGCGATAGTTGGGTGAGGAACTTTTGGCCGAATTCAACCGAGCCGGCAACGACGCGCGCCTTAATCAGCATCTGCCTTTCCCAGAGCTGGCCGCGTGATTCGTAATAGTGTATAAAACCGGACGAACATCTCGCAAGAGGTCCCGAATCGCCGTCCGGCCGCAAACGCGCATCCACACGGTATAATTGTCCTTCTCGGGTTGTGTTGACCATGGCGGCGATGAATGCAGAGCATAATTGATTATAAAATTCGTGGTGAGAGATTTCACGTTCGTTGTAATGGATCTGACCTTCTTCGCTGTAAACAAACATGAGGTCGATATCCGAACTGTAGTTCAATTCACCGCCTCCGAGTTTTCCCAAAGCGATCACGGCAAAATCGGTGGTGGGGGACGAATATTTTTCAGTTAACGAATCAGAAAATAATTCTAGAACAGCCCTTATTAGTTCATCAGCTAGCATCGAAATAGCTCGCATTGTCGCTTCTAAGGGGTCATCTAAAATATAGTCACGGATTCCGATCTTCAGAAGCTCACGGCGCTTCAATATTCGCAGTTGATCTAATTTTCTGGTGATTGAGTAGGTAGTATTATTCATAATCGCACGGATCGACTTTAGCAGAGGGTTTATATCTAATGGTTTGCAATCGATATCAGGACGAATTAGAAAATAGGTATACTGAAAATCTCTGATGATGAGGTCGCTCAAAAAACGGCTGGAAGTAAAAATTTTGACCAGCCTTGCGATGATGGGCGGGAAATCGCAAAGCATTTTGTAGAATGAAACTTTGTTGATTACGGATTCGGTCAGTTGTTCAAATGTATTAAGCATTTCATCGGGCACAGGGTTGTGTTGCAGTTCATAGTGCAGACGGGACAAAAATGCAGTATCTTTATCCGGTATGTTTTCTATCATTTTTGCGAGGTTTACATGCGCCTTTTTCCTATCCTCAAACAAACTTAAAAAATCATTTTCGGAGAATTGATACATTTGAATTGTATGTTTTTGGAATATTGTCTACTTTGGAAAGGTAAAAATTTAATTGTTTTCATGCTAATTAAAAATACGTGACGGAAGCCGGAGAAAGCCATCATGACCGATAAGAAAGTTGACGAACTTCGAAAACTCAAGCAGGAAGCCTTGTTAGGAGGAGGCAAATCCAGAATTGAGGCGCAGCATAAGAAAGGAAAACTTACGGCGCGGGAGCGTATCGACTTATTGCTTGATGAAGGGAGTTTTGAGGAACTTGATATGTTAGCGAGACACCGTTCATCCGCATTCGGCCTGGAAAAGGAACGTCCTTTAGGCGACGGTGTTGTAACCGGATATGGAACCATTGACGGCAGGCTCGTGTATCTTTTTAGCCAGGATTTTACCGTGTTCGGCGGGAGTCTTTCCGAAGTGCACGCCGAGAAAATTATCAAGATAATGAAAATGGCGATGAAAAACGGTGCGCCTGTGATCGGACTTAACGATTCCGGTGGCGCGCGGATTCAGGAAGGGGTCGTGAGTCTTGGGGGCTATGCCGATATTTTCTTGTTAAATACGCTCGCGTCCGGCGTGATACCGCAGATCTCTGCTGTGATGGGACCATGCGCCGGCGGTGCGGTTTATTCTCCGGCAATTACCGATTTTGTGTTGATGGTGAAAAACACCAGTTACATGTTTGTTACCGGACCGAATGTGGTTAAAACCGTAACGCATGAGGAAATCTCTTCGGAAGAACTTGGCGGCGCAGTGACGCATGCGACCAAGAGTGGCGTGGCGCATTTTGCAACAGAAAACGAATTAGACTGCCTCATGAAAATAAGAAAACTGCATAGTTTTCTTCCGTCGAATAATATGGAAGACCCGCCGCATAACCAAACCGCCGATCCGGCTGATCGTTGCGAAGAAGCGCTTAAAACCATTATACCCGATAGTCCAAATAAACCGTATGACATCAAAGATGTAATCAAACTCATCGTTGACTCGGAGGATTTTTTTGAAGTGCATGAAAGCTACGCACAAAATATTGTTGTGGGTTTTGCCAGGTTGGGCGGTAAGTCGGTCGGAATTGTAGCCAATCAACCGGCAGTGCTGGCGGGCGTGCTTGACATTGATTCCTCTCTCAAAGGCGCACGGTTTGTGCGATTTTGCGATGCATTCAATATTCCATTGGTCGTATTCGAAGATGTACCCGGTTTCTTGCCGGGCAGCGATCAGGAATGGCGCGGTATTATCAAACACGGCGCAAAACTCCTCTATGCATTCTGCGAAGCGACCGTTCCGAAAATAACCGTGATCACGCGCAAAGCCTATGGGGGCGCCTATGATGTGATGAACTCAAAACACGTCCGTGGGGATATTAATTATGCCTGGCCATCGGCGGAAATTGCCGTCATGGGCGCAAAAGGCGCGGTTGAAATTATTTTTAAGAAAGAGATCGAAAATTCCCCCGATCCTGTCATAACCGAAAATAAGCTCATCGACGACTACAAGGACAAGTTTGCCAATCCATACAGTGCGGCTGAAAGGGGTTATGTGGACGATATTATTGAACCGCAGTTTACACGGCCTAAACTTATCAAAGCGTTAATGATGCTGGAGAATAAAGTCGACACCAATCCCAAGAAGAAACATGGAAATATCCCGCTCTAATTATTAGAACACCAAAGCGCTTTAATTCACAACTGAAGTGTAAACTTTAAAATACACACTGCTTTATGGCCAAAAAAAACTTGTAACTTCTACGTTATTCAAGTATATTATTTACACTATTTTTGAGTTCGCTTTCCGGTCCGGCACATAAAAAAAGTTCTTCCAAATAGAATTTCTATACTAATGCTCCAGCATGGCTATTTTGATCAAAGGTTCGGATTAATAATTTTAGCTTCGGCTTCGCCGAGGCGCGCCCAGATTCTTTCTCAGATCGGATTCAATTATAAGGTTGTTCCAAGTTCGATCGAAGAAATTTTTACAAATCACGACCCGGTTGAAGTTGCCAAAGAACTGGCTCTTAATAAAGCCAAAGAAGTGGCAGAAATCTATCCGGAGAGTATTGTGATAGGCGCCGATACGATTGTTTTTTTGAATAATCAAATTTTGGGTAAGCCGGCGTCAGAGGCTGAAGCCATTGACATGCTGCGGTCATTGAGCGGTAATACCCACGTCGTATACACGGCATTTGCCATCATTCAAAAAAGTGTGAATAAACAAGTCGTAGATTTAGAGGCCACGGAAGTCACATTTAGAAATCTTTCAGATGAAGAGATACGCTTGTATGTGCGATCCGGTTCTCCGATGGACAAGGCGGGAGCGTACGGAATTCAAGATCAGAGCGCTGTATTTGTGGAGAAGATCATAGGAGATTTTTATAACGTAGTGGGATTGCCCATCTCGAAAATATATGATTATCTTCAGAGCCAGTTTTAGGAAGGCATTAGAGAACAATGAATGAATCCTATTTTAAAGATTTTGCCAACCGGCTCAAGGAAAGACGCGAAGATCTTGACATCACTTACAAGAAGATAGTCAGTGAAACTAATTTAAAAAAAGAGTGGATAACATTTATTGAGTCGGGTAATTTTGATTTTGCAGCGGAAGTGTATATCAAAGGGATTTTACGGCAGTATGCAGCGCAGATTCAAATTGATGCGGATGAAGCTCTGAAAGAGTATGAGCGTATTAAGGAAAAGATTAATTTTATTGCTGAAGAGAGGTATGTCGAAGTAAAATCATTTGATGCCAATCTGCATTTTTCGCCAAGGGAGATCATTGATTTTGTTATTACTTCCAAAAAAGACGACGTTTCGGTTGAAGTTCAGGGATTGGAAGCCGAAGTAAAGAAAAAACTACTGCGAGAGCGAAAAATCAATTTTGCCGTTATGAGCTCGGGCTTACTGTTGGCAGTTATTTGTCTGTTTTATGTATTCGTCGATTCATCGGTTGACCAAAGCATTCCGCCCGACAAGAAGACGTCGGTAATATCCTCAACGGCGATGAAGGCTCCTGTCAAGAAGGCCAGATGGGAACTGGCTGAGCCGGTATTGTCAGATCAGCAAAAAGCGTTAAGAGGCGCTTCTGAAAAAAGAATGGAAATGGACAGCACGAACAAAATAAACAATCTAAAAAATGCTTCACTCAAAAAAGATGATATACTCGAACCGATATCCGTTCAAGAAGCCGCACTTTATCTTGAACACAGAATTTCTAATTAACGTGTTGGAGAAACCTCAATGATGCAATATCTCAAAAATCTAAGACTACGCGCCAAACTGATGATTGGTTTTGCCGTATTCGCCGCTTTTTTTATGACGATCGTTACCGTGATTTTTACCGTTCGATTATATCAGACGGCGGTAGATGATCAAAATGAATTGCTGAAAACGTACTCGGATATTACGGCAAAAAACATCAGCGCAGGATTGGATTTTGGAGATAAAGCTTCGGTGCTTAGTTCTTATGAATCCATCAAAGGATCGGTGGAGTTTGTCGTGTCTTACGATGCATCCGGGATGGTTTTTGCAACGTTTGTAAAACAAGGGCGTGATGAGGACAAGATTGTTGAGATGCTGACGAATAACATATCGCAATGGAAAAATTCAAAAAGCAAAGAGTGGCGTTTTAATGAATCTCAGATGAATTGCGTTATTCGCCCTATTGTCAACAGCGTGGATAATGAGATCGGTGTTCTCGCCATGGGCGCATCTACGGAACCTATTTCAACCAAATTAAACCAAGACATTGCATTCAGTGTGATTTTACTGCTTGTGACCATCGGTGTTGGCATATTCGCAGCCTACGTATTTAGTAACGTTCTTGTAAAACCGATCACGCGAATAGTCGACCGCATGCGCGACATTGCTGAAGGTGAAGGTGATTTGACAAAAAGAATCGACGTGGATTCTGCCGATGAGATCGGTGAGCTTGGTAACATATTTAATACTTTTGTTGGAAAACTGCATGAATTAATCGGTCAGGTTGCCAAAGCGTCTGCTCAGATATCACAGTCCGTCGAGTATATCAGTAATTCTTCATCGGGTGTTGCCAACGGCGCAGAACAGCAATCCAATCAGACGACGCTTGTCGCTGTCGCAGCAGAAGAGATGTCGGCGACCATCGTTCAAACATCAAGCAACACATCCGATGCCGTTCGATTGTCGAAAGATGCGCACGATGCCGTGCGGCGAGGCCGCTATGTTGTGGATGATACGGTAAAGGGCTTGCACAATATTTCCGCTGTGGTCAGCGAGTCCGCGCAAACGTTGCTGGAATTAGGCAGGACGGTGTCACAAATAGGAACGGTTGTTGAGGTAATCAACGACATTGCCGATCAGATTAATTTGCTCTCGCTAAATGCTTCTATCGAAGCGGCTACAGCGGGCGAATACGGAAAAGGATTTGCAGTAGTGGCAAGTGAAGTCAAAAACCTAGCGGAAGGGACGACGCAGTCAACGCAGGAAATATCTCACATGATTGAAAAAATTCAAATTGCCATGACGAATGCCATTCGAGCGATGGAGCGCGGCACTAAAGAAGTTGAAAAAGGAAGGGAACTTGGAACTAAAACGGCTGAAGCGCTTAATGATATTCTGCAGGCAAATAACCAGGTAATGGAAATGATTACGAATATTTCGGTTTCGGCGCAGCAGCAAAGTCATACGGCCGAAGAAATTTCTAAGAACATCGAAAATATCGCAAACATTACAAAAAATACGGCCCAAGGAGTACGACAAATAGACGGATCAACCGATACTTTGGTCAATCATACGGAAGTTTTAAAATCTGTTGTCGGAAGATTCAAATTATCAGACAATTAATTGATAATAAGTGGGGTAATATGAGTATTTATGAGCAGTTACTTATGATAAAAGACCGGAAGGGTTCCGGTTACTTTGTTTTGATTGATCCGGACAAAAAATCCGAGGGGGACACTCTTAAAACGGTTGAAGCATGCGTCGCAGGAGGTGTTGATGCTATTTTAGTCGGAAGCAGTCTGCTTTTATCACAACGATTTAATTCGACCATTAAACAAATTAAAGCAGAATTTAATGTACCGGTCATTTTATTTCCAGGAAGCACCATCCAGCTTTCTGAATATGCAGATGCGGTTCTCTTTTTATCACTCATAAGCGGGCGAAATCCGGAATTTCTGATCAGTACGCAGGTTCTTGGCGCTCCGATTATTCGTAAAATGGCATTAGAAGCAATTTCTACCGGCTATATGCTCATCGAGTCAGGTAAGACGACGGCTGCAGAGTTTATGAGTAATTCAAAACCGATACCGCGCGACAAAAACGATATTGCGGTGGCCCATGCAATGGCTGGCGAATATCTCGGGATGAAAATGATCTATTTAGAAGCCGGAAGCGGAGCAACTCATTCCGTTCCGGAGGAGATGATCGAAGCGGTTAGCGGGTACATTACTATCCCGGTCATCGTTGGAGGTGGAATTAGTTCACCGGAAGCTGCTCGTAGGAAAGTTGAAGCGGGAGCTGCGTTTGTTGTGACGGGCAATGTATTAGAGCCTTCGGAAAATATAGGTCTGATCAAAGAATTTTCAGATGCTGTACATTGGAAGAATCCCACGATAGAAACACCCTTTCTCAGAAAGGTCAAATGACGCGCGCGCTCATCGTTTTTGCAAAAAAACCGGAAGCGGAAAAGGTGAAAACGCGGTTAGTGCCGCCGTTAACCTTTGACGAGGCGAAAGAGCTGTATATATGTTTTTTGAAGGACGCCATAGTACAATATTGCAAGCTCGCGTCGGAAATGAAGTTCAAAATATTTCTGATGATCACACCGGATAATGCAGTCGGCTATTTCACGGAATTCATGAACACAATTCCAGAGATAAAAGATCTAAAATCAGACATAAAAATTCTTGTGCAAAAAGGGGCTAATCTGGGTGAGAAAATATCAAATGCTTTTGATACCGTGTTTTCTGAAAAATATACGCAGACCATGGTCATAGGAACGGATCACCCAACATTGCCTGATGAATATATTGCCAGAGCCTTTGATGAAATGGGCCAGAGTAAAACCGACTGCGTCATAGGCCCAACAGAAGACGGAGGGTATTATTTGCTCGGTTTAAAAACGATTCAAAAAGACTATTTTACAGGAGTGGCATGGAGTACGGAAAATGCGTTTGCTCAAACTTTAGAAAATTTGATCAATAAAAAGAAAGCGGTGCAGCTTTTACCGATGTGGTATGATGTAGATGATTACACTGCTTTAATTAAGATGCTGGATGAACTGGCACAGGAAAAAAGTAGACACATACCCTTGTACTCAAAAAAATTCTTAAGTCAAATGAAAACGGTTGAGGTATAGGCATCATGGCTGAAAATAATACACAGTTGCGACTCTTACATTTCAGGTCTGATAATCAAGATTACGCGATGGACTTGAACTGCGTAAAAGAAATAATACGTATGGCGGCCTTGGATCATGTTTCAGAATTACCGGAATTTGTTAAGGGCATTATTAATTTGCGCGGAGAAACTTTACCGGTCGTTGATTTTCTGTCGAGATCTGGCGCGGGAACCACAGCGATACAACTTAAGACGCGCGTAATTATTATGAAAATTAAGTCCGTAACTCTGGGTTTGATGGTGGATGAAGTTAAAGAAACTTTTGAAGTTGAAGAAAAAGATATTTCAAAAAACATTCAACCGGATGTTGTCATTGATCCTAAATATATTTTGGGTACTTTTTTGTTTAACGAGCACATGACCATTTTGGTGGATGTGCAGAAATTATTTACCGTAAATGAATTCAAAAAACTCGAACAGGGCGTAATTAATGCATAGAGCTGATGCAGAAACTACTGCGGCAAAACGCTCGCCAACAAGGTACTCCGCGCGTGAGACAGAGTTTTCGGAGGAGTATTTTATAAAGTTCCGTGATTTGATTCGGACGAAAAGCGGTATTTTTTTTGCTGACCGTAAAAGATCTGATTTGAAAGCGGGGGTTTTGAAGGCTTTTCACTATTCGGGCATGAAAAATCTGAGCGAGTATTTTGACCTCTTATCCGTTGAAAAATCGAATTCACCTGCTTTCAAAATGCTGGTTTCATTTCTGACTATCGGAGAGACTTATTTTTTTCGGCATTTTGACGTTATCGAAAGAGAGGTTTTGCCAAACCTTATCAAGTCGCATCAACACGATAAGACATTGCGTATATGGAGCGCAGGCTGCTCTACAGGGGAGGAGCCGTTCACAGCGGCGATGGTTCTGAATCACCTGTTGCCTGATATAAGGGAATGGAACATCAGTATTATCGGAACCGATATTAATATTAATTCACTGCAATATGCTAAAGACGCCGTGTATAGGCCGTGGTCATTGCGATCAATTAGTGATTTCTATAAGAATAATTTTTTTACAAAAAAAGACGGCTTGTATTACCTTGATGATCGGGTAAGGTCGCTTGTTAATTTTGATTATTTGAATTTAGTAGACGACGCATATCCATTATCTGAAAATTTCACGAAGGACCTTGATCTTATTTTTTGTAGAAACGTTACGATCTATTTTGAGATGGAAACGACGATTAAAGCCGTTCATAAGTTTTATGAATGTTTGAAGGAGAAAGGGTATCTGGCCGTGGGGCATGCGGAACCCAGTAGTTTAATTTATGATAACTACGTGTCCGAGATTTATCCGGATGCAGTTATTTATCGACGTGATACGGCTCTGAAAAAAGAACAACAATATAAGACCGGTATACGAATTCGACGGGATATATTCAAAGACTATAGCGACCAGCAAACGATTGCCTCCTCTGCGAAAACGGCTGTTCCTGATTTATCTGGATTGCAGAAACAGATCGAAAAACTTGAGATTCACAGATCGTCTCCAAAAAAGGAACAACCCGTTTCACAAAGAAGTGAAGTTCGTGAAAAACTGACTCAGCGCAGTGAGCAAATAGAAACCAATAGGGTACAGAGCACGCCTGAAAAAACGGCCGCTCAATCTGAAGTTGAACGGCGCGCTCAGCTTAACGAATCGGATCTTTTCTCTAAGGGAGTAGAACTTTTTCAACAAAATGATTTTAACGCCGCCGAAAAGTCTTTTATAGAGCTGGTGGAGCGATATCCTAAAAATGCACGCGCTTTATATATGGTGGCTCATATTAAGGCTAACAAAGATCTTGTAGAAGATGCAAAACTATTTTGCCAGAAAGCAATTGAAAACGATTCTCTGCTTATCGAAGCATACTATCTTTTAGGCCTGATATATAAAGAAGAGAATGCGTTTGACCAATCCATCCGACTTTTAAAAAAGACGATCTATATTGATCCAAATTTTGCCATCGGTTATTATGATTTGGCTGTTAACTATTTTAAACTAGGTGACAATGTCCAAGGTCACAAATATCTAAAACAGACAGATAGAATATTAAAAACCTGTAATGACGATGATCGCATCGGGCTGCTGGATGATCTGACTGCGCGCGAACTTGGCATGATGGTCAAAATGTGGGATAACTAACGAGTAAGGGATATATATGAGCCATAACCAAAACATGCATACGGACGAAGTATTTGATGAAGTGCATAAACTGATTTCCAGTTTATTGACAAGGGAAATCACGCCTGAACAACAGGAAAAGGTTTTACTCGAAAGAGCCGTAAAGTTAAAAAAGGTTGAAAAAGTAGAAGATACCGGTGAAAAAATGGATGTGGTCATTTTTCAGCTGGGTAGTGACTTGTTTGCGCTCGAGGCCCAATATATTCACGAAATACGTCAGATCGGCGAGATTACCCCGGTTCCGTGTACACCTGATTTTGTTCTCGGAATAACCAGTGTAAGGGGTTCAATCTACTCGGCGCTTGATATTCGAAAGTCGTTCAGCGCAGACGAGAAAGTTGTATCACCGGAAAGTATGTTCATTCTAACAATTTGGAACAAGATTGAGGTGTGTTTGCTCGTTGATTCTGTGTTGGAAAAAAGAGGCATCCCGAAACGTGACATTAAACCCATTGTGACAGGTTCCAAGAATGCAAATCTAAATTATGTTATTGGT
This sequence comes from bacterium, assembly GCA_008933615.1. Classification (NCBI taxonomy): domain Bacteria; species bacterium. The sequence continues at coordinate 19,595 of WBUR01000019.1, forward strand.
TTCGTTTTATTAAACGAAAAAATGGTCACGCTGATAGATTGGAACGGGTTTATAGCGCACGCAAATATTGTTGTTAATGAAGAAGTATAAATATTTAACTTATAGCTGATGGAGTTTAGATATGTTTGATCAACAGATTCTTTGGTTTTTTCTCGGATTAACGGGCGCAACGCTAATTTCAATTGCGTTTTCATTTAGATTGTCAAAGCGACGATTCTATAAAAATATTACTATCGCTATCGTTGTGATTGCAGCCGGGGATGCTTTTTTTGGTTTCTTGCTTGGCAAGTTCAGCAGCAATATGTTGGCTTGGGCCGTAGTTTTTGTTGCAGGATTTGTTTATTCCTTTATTGGAGTTTATATCATTGCAAAGAACTTAGTCTTGCCGCTTGATAAAATGGTACACTACTACAAAAAAAGCGTTTCAGAAGGTGATTATTCCCAAAAACTCGAAATTGATCCAAAAAGCCCTCTCTTTGATGTATTCGAGATAGTAAATAATCTGATTAAATATATTGAAGCTTTGAAAGATAAGATTCAAGATACTGTTTCAAAATTGTCTACGCTCGTAACGGAACTTACAGCAACTATGGATCAGCAAGTGCATGGGATGAATGAACAATCCACTGCGCTCAATCAGACAACAACAACGACTCAAGAACTTGCCGCTACATCCCATCAGACTACCGAGAAGGCTCAGTTTGTTGTTGAAGCAACGGAGAAGAGCATGGAAGTAACCGGCAAAGGCAAGAATGCGGTAGACGGCACGATTGATGAAATGAACGAAATCCGCCGTAAAGTTGAGCGTATTGCAGAACAAATTCTAGATTTGAGTGAAAAAACACAGCAAATCGGTATCATTACCACTACGGTTAATGATATTGCGGAACAAACGAATATGCTTGCCCTGAATGCCGCTATCGAAGCAAGCAAGGCGGGAGAGTTCGGTAAAGGTTTTGGTGTAGTTGCATTCGAAGTTCGCAAATTGGCGGAAAAAAGCAAAGAAGCCTCGCTGCGAATTCGTGATCTCATTACGCAAATTCAAAATGCAACCAATTCCACCGTAATGGCCACTGAAGAAGGCTCTAAACGCGTCGATATCGGCGTGGAGAAAATACGTGAAGCCGGCCGGCTCATGGATGAAAGTATGCAAAGTCTTGAGGAAAATGTAGGTTATGCGCAACAAATCCTCGTTGGAAGTAAACAGCAAACCATCGGTATTGAACAAATTACATTGGCTATGGCTAATATCAATGAGGTGGTGAAACAGGTTGCAACCGGCACGCATCAAACTCAAAATGCCGTTGATTCGGTACTTACTTTGACCAAAGATCTTGACGAAATTGTTGAAACACAGTTGAATGGGAATGGAAACGGGAATAAACGGTCTTAGGTTTTAGGTTTTAACGCCACATAACAAAAATTATATGGAACTTTCGAAAGAAGAATTAAAAGAAATGATGTCCATTTTTAAGGTGGAAAGCGAAGAACACCTTAAGAATCTGAACAAAGGACTTCTCAAATTAGAGGAGTCACCCACATCGAAAGAATTGCTGGATGAGCTTTTCAGAACGGCGCACAGTATCAAAGGCTCTGCGCGGATGATGGGATTCAGCAAGATAGAAGCAGTATCTCACAAGATTGAAGATATTTTCGGCCTGCTCCGAAAGGGAAAAACATCGTTAACTCCAGAGGATTTTGATCTGGTTTATGAAGGCGTCGATCTGATTTCACAGATCATAGAAAAGATTTCTTCCGAAGGAACCGACGACGCCATAGATGTCAATACCCTAAACAAACGCCTCGAAAAATTGGTGCAGGCTAAGAATGCGGATTCTGAACAAGGAAAATCGAAAAAGTCCAAGTCAGCCCCGGCCACCACGAAAGCCGAAATAGAGGAAGAGCCGATTACCGATATTGAGTTGACCGAAGATGAAATGGTGCCGAGATCAGAACAATTTCAATCGGCACTCGATCCTAATGCGACAGAGATCTTTGTAGAAAAATCGGATGGAACCGGAAAAAATTTAGGCAGCGATGATGCCTTCATCCGGGTTCCCACCCGGAGGTTGGATGATCTGATGAATCAGGTCAGCGAACTTATCACTACGCGGATCAAGTCACAGCAGCGTTTGTCGGATATTCGTAAAATATTAGATTTTTGCGAAGAGTGGGGGCAGCAGTATGAAAGGGTGAAACAAATTGTTGACAAGACGGGAAACCGGTTATCAACTGAACATGAAACGGGCCCCGGAAATGGTAAAATGGCAAGGATCAGCAAGGAGCTTATCAGCCATACGGATTTACGCTATTTGATCAATTCATTTAATAATTCATTTGATAAAATCGCAAAATTGATAGAATTCATAAATGATTTGCATGATAAGCATAGCGAAGAAAACCTAAGAACAGCCGTTATTACCGGCGATATTCAGGATAATCTGAGGATCATCCGTCTGCTTCCGATTTCCACTATTTTTGATTTATATCCCCGCATGATTCGTGATATTGCAAAACTTCAGAGCAAAAAAATAAAATTTGAAGTGTTTGGCGCAGAAACACGCGTTGATAAAAAAATATTGGAGGAATTAAAAGATCCGCTTATTCATTTGCTTCGAAATGCAATTGATCACGGCGTGGAGTTGCCGGCAGAGCGTGAATTGTCAGGAAAACCTCCGGAAGGGCAAATCTCCATTCGAGCCAGCTATGCCGGCAATATGGTTCAGATCGAGATTTCTGATGACGGCAAGGGAATTGATACTGAAAGGATTCTGCAAATTGCCATAAAAAAAGGGTATATAAAGCAAGATCAGGCATCCGAAGTTACAAGGAACGACCTGATCAGCCTGATCTTTCATTCCGGATTCTCTACCGCAAAAATTATTACGGATCTGTCGGGACGCGGCGTTGGTTTAGATGTTGTAAAATCCAATATTGAGAAGATCAAAGGTACGATCGAAACGGAGTCGGAAAAGGGCAAAGGATCAAAATTTATTATTAAAATACCCTTAACGCTTTCTACGACGCATGCCCTCATTGTGGATATCGGAGGCGATCAGTACTCCTTGCCGATCGATTATATTGAACGAACGGTACGACTGACTGAAGAAGAGTTGTGGACCGGAGGAGCCAATCCGTTTGTGATGGTTGACGGTTACCCGGTGCCTTTATTTAAGCTTGAAGACGTACTAAGCAATCCAAGACAACGGTTAAAAAGCCGCGGTTTGTTAAAGACGGGCGCAGTTCAGAAAATAGGTCAGCATATCAATACCATCGAGACCAACAAATTTCCCGCCGTTATTTTCAATGCGTCCGGCCGTCGCGCGGCTTTTCTCGTGGACAAATTGTTGGATGAGCAGGAAGTCGTAGTGAAAAGCCTTGGCAATCAATTGAAGCGCGTAAGAAATGTAGCAGGTTCCACTATACTTGGCGACGGTAGAATCTCTATCATTTTAGATCCGAATGACCTCGTCAAATCTGTACAAGGTTCCGGCGGGAAGTTTGTTTTCAAAGAACGACGCAGAAAAGATCTGGCCAAAAAAAAAATACTCGTTGTAGATGACTCCATCACTACGCGAACGCTTGAAAAAAACATTTTGGAATCCGCAGGTTACAATGTTGTCATTGCGACCAATGGCCAGGAGGGCTACCAGAAATTGCATGAAGCGGTGTATGACGTTGTTGTAAGCGACATCGAAATGCCCTTAATGAATGGATTTGAGTTTGCCGAAAAAGTTCGAAAAGAATCTAAATTTCCGGATATTCCCTTTATCCTCTGTACATCCTTGGAATCGGATAAAGACAAGCGCAGGGGAATCGAGGTTGGGGCAAATGCTTATATTATAAAGGGGAGTTTTGATCAATCCAATCTGCTTGAGACCATAGAAAAATTACTCTAACTAAATTATGATTAAAATACTAATAGCTGAAGATTCGCCAACCGTAACGATGATTCTTCAGAAAATATTTGCTGCTGATGATGAATGCCAGGTGATCGGTACGGCTAAAAACGGCAAAGAAGCGATTGACAAAGTGAAGCTACTGCGTCCGGATATTGTTACAATGGATATTCGTATGCCGGTTATGGACGGCTTCGAAGCAACGAAACAAATAATGACATCTCATCCCACACCAATTCTCGTGATTAGTGCTTCGGTAGGTAAGGACGACCTGAATATTGCTTTTAATGCGATACGAGCCGGTGCTTTAGATATTGTTGAAAAGCCCAAGGGTAATCTTGCCATGGATTATGAATACATAGGCAGAGACCTTATCAAGAAAGTAAAAATTCTCTCCGGCGTTAAAGTATTTCACCACGTGTCGGGAAAAGCAATTAGTGCGCGAGCTGATTCCAAACAGGCATCGAGCGGCGATATGCCGCTGACGCCCGCATCAAATAAATTTGGAATAAAAACGCCTTCTACGAGAGAATTGCTGGCTGCCGATAAGCGTTTGTATCCTAAAGCAAAGACCAGTTCAAAGCCTCCGGAGGTTGTAGCCATTGCTTCTTCCACAGGCGGGCCTTCAGCCCTTCTGAAGATCTTAAAAAATTTGCCTGATACTTTTCAGATCCCGATTGTTATCGTACAACATATCTGTGAAGGATTTGGCCAGGGTTTTGTAGACTGGCTTAACAAGGAGTGTAATTTGACTGTTAAAACTGCTGAACGCGGTGAAGTCCTAACCCAAGGAAATATTTATGTTGCTCCAGACGGGTTCCATCTATTGATCGATCCAGGAAAAGTGGTGCGCCTGAGTAAATCAATGCCTATCAATGGCCTACGACCATGTGCGACATTAATGATGGAAACTGCAGCGAAAGTTTACGGCGGTGCGACTATTGGCGTTATTTTGACCGGCATGGGGCGTGATGGTGCCGACGGTATGAAAGCTATCAAAGATGCCGGCGGTCTCACTATTGCGCAAAGTCCGGAAACCTGTGTTGTTTTTGGCATGCCAAAGGAAGCAATCGAATTAGGAGTTGTTGACAAGATTCTCCCGATCGAGCGCATAGCAAACGATCTGGAATATGTAACTAAGCTGAATGAAATTGAAAACGCATAACTAACCGGGCAGTATTGTGGCAAAAGAAAAGATATTAGTGGTCGATGACAGCGCAACGCAACTCATAATGTATAAGATGGCGCTAACCAAAGCCGGTTATCTTGTCATCAGCGCAAAAAACGGAGTAGAGGGCGTTCATCTGGTTGAAACTGAAAATCCCGACTTGATCGTAAGCGATATTATCATGCCGGAACTCAATGGATATCAATTCTGCCGCCTTGTCAAAGATGACCCTTCACGCGGCCACATTCCTATAATATTGTTAACCAGCCTTGGGCAGCAACAAGACCGTTTTTGGGGCATTGAAGCTGGAGCTAACAGCTTCGTTACTAAGTCTACGGATACCGCAGAGTTGCTTGCCGAAGTAGACAGGCTTATCAAGAGCTTTGTCAAACCGCAGATGATTGATTATTCAGAACGAGAAGAGGATAAATACGCTGTCAGCTCTCCTGAAGGCGCGGAAGAAAGCGTTAAGACTAAGATCAATAGGATTCTTGAACGCCTGCTGTATGAATCTACCGTTTCAAATCGGATGAGGGAATTGTCCCGCTATGCATATAATCGATCCGAGATGATGAAAAAGGCTTTTGAATTATTTCATCAGATAGTAGAGTATCATGTGTCCATTATTACTCTTTTTGTCAAAGAGGATGTGCATTTTACGATCGACATTCAAAAACCGGTCACGGACGGATTTGTAGAAAAGTGCATGGAGACGGCGCTGGAACAGGATTTTAATCCTGAAAAAATTCGCCTGGGTATGGCCAAAAATGTGCGTAAGGAAGTTCTGCAGGAAGAGTTGGTGAAAGAAGATGGCACAGCCGATATACAATCGACTCTGATCATACCGCTGCAGGATGATGAGGAGGCCGTTGGATCTATTGCCGTATTTACATCGGATACCTTTGCATATAATAAGGACATTCACAAACTTGTTCAGCTCATCGCGCGGGAGCTCCTGCTCACTATAAAATATATCAGGAAATTGGAAGAGATCGAGAGGATGAAAACTAATTTTACTTCAACGATCGTGAATGATCTGCGCGGCCCGATCATTGCTAACCAAAGTTTTGTGGAGGCACTTTATCATGAATACGTTGATCCGGTCACAGAAGATCAGAAAGAAATTCTTGGAAATATTCTTGGAAATAACAAAAAACTACTCAGTTTTATTAATGATATCCTTGATATTTCAAGGATCGAATCAGGTACCCTGGAAGTCTTTGTCGAGAATAATACCGTCAAAACGGTATTAGATGAAGCTGTCAAAAACATGTCAATTCTGGCCGAGCAAAAAGAAATTATGTTGAATAATGAAATTGAAGATGAGACTCTCAAGGCGGTGTTTGATGCAGAAAAAATTATTCAAGTCATGAATAACCTTATTTCTAATGGAATCAAATTTACTTCAAATGGGGGAAGTGTTTCGATCGGAGTTCAGGCTGACTCAGGCAACCCGCTTCGGTTTTACGTTCGAGATACGGGCATTGGTATTCCGGAAGATGAATTACCGTTTATATTTGAAAAATATAAACGGGGCAGCGGCGTTTTTTCAAGTGACGAGCATGCCGCGGGCGGCGGTGTTGGGCTGGGACTGGCTATATGTAAGTCCATTGTTGAAGCGCACAAAGGCAAAATTTGGGTAGAAAGTAAAGTAGGAGAGGGCTCGGTAGTGTATTTTACCGTTCAGGCGGAGAAATAGATGGATTTTTTTCAAAATGAAATAGAAGAAGAAATCAAATTATCCGATGATGAACGATCGAGGATTCTATCGTTTCTTGCTAAGCTAGTACAGGAAAATTCAAATCAGGGTATAAGCATTGTTGCGTTAAAAAACGCAAAGATCACAAAGCCGGTTCTCGTGCAACTTGCTAAAGAGGGAGTATCAGATGCCGTCTCAGTCTTATCTGAGCTCAACCTGAGAGGAATTCTTGAAGAAGCGAAAAATCCGGATACAAAGGAAGAAATTGCCACCGAAATGCTGGCGCGGCTCGTGATTTGCAATGTGCCGGTCATACGACGGCGCGCCATTCATCTTCTGCTGAAGATTAATTCGGAAAAACTAATTGAAGTGCTTAACGATAAAGGGCTAACGCCTAATACGCGCAACGATATTTTTTCCGACGTGATCTCGGATGAAGAGACGTCGTTACGTATTATGCTTCGTCTTTTACGAAACACGGCAACGCCCCACGAAGTAAAAGAACGTATTATCACCAAAATAGCCCGAATTCGTAAAAACATCGAAGAAAATTCTTCACAGATCATTGATTGGAACCATCGCATTGAAGATCTTGAAAAACGCAAACGCATAAAATTTCACACCATTGAGAAGTATCATCGAGAGGTAATGGAGTCATTGGATGAATTTAAAACGATACCAAATTTTGTCATGGATCTGAAATTTGATGTTGAACTCGCCTTTGAGAACCTGAAAAATTCTGTAAAAGAGCAATGATGAATCCGCCCTCTGAATCTATGGGTCCTTCATTTTCTGCTTTACCGTACGCCATTTATCTGATCTGCCTGGTTTTCATTATTATACTATCGATTGAACTTTCACCTTCAGCAGAAGGACATGGCACGCATCGGCAACTGGGATTCCCGCCATGCGGCTTCTTGACAGTGACAGGATATCCCTGTCCATCTTGCGGTCTTACTACGTCATTTTCCTATCTCGTACGAGGACACGGAATTAAATCCTTGGAAACGCAGCCTTTTGGGGCGTTCTTGTTTATCACTCTGATAGTATTTGGGATTATTGCTTTAGTTGGTTTGGTAAAGAAAATACCAGTTTCTGTTTTTATGGAATCGATGTTGTTTGAGCGAATTCAAGTTCTATTACTGGTTTTGTTTTTACTAAGCTGGATTTACAAAATTTGTATCATGGCAGTTTAAGTGTCGTTTTTGTTCAGGATTCCGATTTGAATCCATGCAAGTAATCCCATGATGATAAGAAGAATATAGGCAACGGCCGAAGCATAGCCCATTCTAAAATCTCTAAATGCCAATTCATAGACGTAATAGATCACAGTTGTGGTCGAATGGAGGGGCCCTCCCTTTGTCATTATATACATTTCAGTAAATATCTGAAAACCTTTGATCGTACCGATCACAATAGAAAACAGGATCATAGGACGAATAAGTGGAAGTGTGATATATCGAAATTGCTGACATGAACTTGCTCCAGCTATGTCTGCGCTTTCATACAATTCCACGGATATATTTTTGATTGCGGCAAGAAATAGAATACAAAAATATCCGGTCCCGATAAATATGTCCATTCCCATGATGCCCGCTAATGCAGTTTTTTCACTTAATAAGATCCCTTCGGGTTCGGGTTGAATTCCGGAAAGACGCGCGAGGAAACTTATATAACCGTCCTGCGAATATAATTGTACAAAGATCAACGACAAAACGGTTATGGAAATAATGGATGGTAAGAAAATGGCAGATCGAAAGAAGGCTTGAAATCGGGAAGTTTGGTGAATAGCATTGGCAAAGAGAATAGCAAGAGCAGTGATAACCGGAATGGTTCCAATGCAGAAGATGAGTGTATTTTTAAGCGCGAGCCGGAATGTATCGTCATTTAACATGGAGCTGTAATTCTCAACTCCTATCCAATGCGCCTTTTCGGGAGATAAAAGCGAATAGTCGGTGAAGCTGAGATAGAATGAATAAACAATAGGGTATGCCCAAAAAACAGAAAATATAACAATCCACGGCAGAATAAAAGCGAACGGGTGTGAAGTGGTCCGGAATAGTTTCATTTTTATTAATTCTTGGTGGATATTTATATTGACTTTTCTTACTCGTTTGTATATATTTTGCCCGCAAAAATATGCGTTCATTCAAATTCTTGATAGTGCTGGTGTAGCTCAGCTGGTAGAGCAACTGACTTGTAATCAGTAGGTCGACGGTTCAATTCCGCCCACCAGCTCTACGGCTTTAGATATCTATCAGAGATTTCAATTGACATATTTTGACTCACGGGCAGTTGGCGGAGTGGTCAATCGCAACAGACTGTAAATCTGTCGGGCTATGCCCTACGGAGGTTCAAATCCTTCACTGCCCACGTGTAAACCCTCAAATCTAAGTTTGAGGGATTTTTTTTGTAAATTTGCCGGGCTATGCCCAGTGCATGCCTATCCGATGTGCTGGAAAAGGTTCTGCGCCCAAAGCTCATCAGCCTTTGGCTGAAAATCCTTCACTGCCTACGTGTAAACCCTCGAATAAATATTCGGGGGTTTTCTTATTGATGGGTCAGAATGCGTCATATACACAAAAAAACCCATCCCGATTAAGATCAGGATGGGTTTTTTTTGAAACAAATAAATTATTTAGTATTCAAGAACTTCGCCTCATTGATTCTTGGTATGTCGCTGCCGTATTGCGTATTGATGGCGTCAATAAACGCATTGGCAACAACAGCATATCCATGAGAAGAAGGATGTACACCGTCTAAGCTAAATAATCCACCTGATAAAAATTTAGCATTCGCAACAAATCCGCCCGGGTATGAAATTCCGGTTGTGGCAATATTATTAAAGATGGTATTGAAATCGACTACAGTTACGCCATTGGCCGTAGCGGCAGCTGCGATGGCGCTATTATACGTGTCAATAATCGACTTAATGCTTCTTACTTCAGCAAAAGTCAACGTGTACTTTCCGCTAACGGGGTCTAAAGGATGCAACCCATAAGGTGTCGAGGCGTTCAAATCTCCAATGGATGCCGACGTGCTTCCGAATACTGAGGAAGCAGGCAGCAGCACATATTGGATGCTGTCTTTGGTTTCCTGATAATAAAGCCGCCCTTTGGCGCCGGTTACGGCGCTTAGGATTAGTGTGTCAACAACCGGCAATACTGTCGGATTGGGATAAAGAAACGTAAAGTAAGGAATCGACGTGACGTAGGGGATATTGCCTGTAATAACTTCTGATCCGGTAATGCCCGCTACACTTGTCAAAGCGTCTGTATACATGTCAGGAAAATTCAGTGTTGATGGAAAACCAAACCCAGTAGCCTCGGCTTGGCTGCGCGGTGTATATGGTGGAACGCCTGAGATAGCCGTAAAGGATCCATTTAAACCGGCGCCGTTGGTAGCATAGCCCAAAATATCGTTGTGGCCTTCCCACCAAATGATAAATGTCGGATTCAGAGTCTGCAGTTGTGTAAATTGAGATCCTGATCCACGTAAGATCGCATCGAAAAGTGTATTAGGAGAAGATCCGAGCACACCGGCGACCCAAGAAGTGGCAGAAGACGTTCCGTTCTTGAAATCATAAATAAATGCACCCGGAATACCCAAATTATCATATGCTCTTGCCAATGCGGCATTAATGAAGCTGTTGGATGGATTCGTTACCGCGGTTGGTTTCGTCGTTGTTAAATTGAGAGTAAGTATGCCGCTGGTACCTGGATCATCAACCAACGGCTGTTCAAAATCCGAACCCAATTCGCCGCCGTGTTCTAAACCTAATTGCCTTGATATCTGCGCACCATAACTGTTTACCTGAAATTGTTCAGATAAACCTCCGTTTTGATAGCCGGCCGTTAGACTATTTCCGGCGACGACAAATTTTGTGAAATTCGCCGTTCCGCTTGTTGTAATTAACGGTAAAGGTTTTTCACTGCTGGACGGATAATCTACCGAGCAGCCGGCATAGACTATGGCGGCAATAAGCAACGATAGACCGTGTTTAAGCATTGTTTTCATTTTTACCTCCAAAATATTTTCAATACGTTGTTGTTATTTTGCGCCAAAGTTATAGCCAAATCCCAATGAGAATAAATTAACGTGAGAATTATAGACTCCATCATATCCATCAACATTTGTTGATTTAGTGCTTCTTTCCTTGAACATGACTGCAAGGTATGCGGCATCAATGTGCCATGCGTCATTAATCTTGTATCCGACACCAATTCCGATATCGTTGCGATCTGCGTCCGGCAGGAGAGGATTAAGGGTTTCTGTTGGAGCCGGCGTTTTATCATATATATAACCGAGGCGTGCATATAGTTTCTCATTAACGGCGTATTCGGCGCCAAAACGTATCTGCCAGGTATTTTTGTAATTTTCTTCAAGAATACTCGTAGGTAAAATGCCGGATTCCGGGAACTCAATTTCGACGGTTTCAAAAACGCTCCAACCTGCATATACATAATCTAATTCGATCGACAATTTTTCAATCGGCTTGTACGCAACACCAACGACCAGACTGCTTGGAAATTCCACTGATGTATTGCCGTTTTGTTTTAAGCCGCCATAAAGCGGGTTTGCAAGTGTTGATGCGACGTTAGCATCCAGTGCAGAAATGCCCGTATTGATCTGGCGGAATCGGGCAGTGCCTTTATACTCATTATTAACCGAGTGTTTGTAATCAACCCCAAACGATAGTTTTTCATTGACCTTTGCATAACCGGCTAGGTGAAATCCGAACGATCCTTTGTCTTCTCCTTCTAGTTCCACACCGATGACATCATACAGACGGTTTTCGTCTCCATTATTGAACATAGCTCCGCTGTGACGCTCTAAGGCAACTTTGGAAAATACATAATCGATACCTACGCCGATGCCAAACATATCATTGATCTTGTAAGAAAATGTCGGTGAAATGTAAACGGCCTGAATATCTGCCAAAATCGATCTAAAACGACCGCTGTAGGTGTTGTTCTTATTTTCCCATTCAGTTCCTAAGCCAAACGGGGTTGTAATGCTTAACCCGGCGGCCATCTTGTCGTTAATCTGATATATTCCGTAAGCATAGAAAGGTGGAAACCACTTATCTTTGGCTTTTTCCTTTACACCGGCACCGGGAAATTCATCAAGTCCTGAGAATTTCGATAAAGATTGGACCGGGGTTATACCGGCATAAACACGCCATTGTCCCGGCGTACCGTAGAATGCGAGACCGGCCGGATTGTAGAAAGCCGCTGAGGCGTCCCACGGACGCGCCACTACAGCGCCACCCTGAGCCGTTGCGCGGCCGCCTTGTTCATAAATCGAAAAGCCGCCGGCAAACACTTGTTGCGACAGTAACATCACAACCAGCATACCCATTGCAGCTTTTGCAAAAAACTTCGTTCGACATGAGTTCATCTGTGATCCTCCTGAGGTTAGTTTTTTCAGTCGATAAGACGTTAAGAGAATAAAAAGAAGAGCTATTAAATTAAAGATTATTACTTAACAAGAACATGTTGAGACAGGAAGGCACACGAAATTGCTTGGAAAAACTACCTAAAAAGAAAATGATTGTCAACATAATTTTTTGACATAAGTATTTAATGTAATTAAAATAATTAAAACACTGGACAAGTAATTGTCAGATTGAATGCGGCAATGATAACGGGTGGTAGCACTAATTAATGCTATGGCTTAAGAATGGTAAGGTCGTCAAACGCAATTTGCACTTCAGGCAATACAGCCAGGCCCACATTCCCATAGATGAATGTATCATCAGTCACTTCACTTATTTGTTGATCATTTATATAAAGCGTGAAACGGTTTCCGATACATTTTGCTGTTAGTATATTATCTCCTTCTGATTTGATGGCCTCGGAAAAACTCCACGGCGCAAGATATTTCCAGTTTGAATTGACGTATTTGCCAAAAGCATATTGCCGATGTTTGTTTATAAAAAAAATGTATCCGTCCGTTGCTGTTTTCACGCGCAGCATCAAACCGTACCCGCTGGCTGCAGAGCCTTGAATCCACAGCGTTTTCACAGAAGCGGTGAAATCATAATAATCCTTATCGAGCCATGACGAACTACCGTGAACAGAATCATACATGACATAAACGCCGCTTTTCATGTAATTATGGTGATCTTCGTACCATTCATTTTGACCGACGAAATTTTCATAAAACATTAGTTTTGCGGTCATGGGCAATTTAGTTTCATCAACCATTTTTTCGTAATGGTAGACTGAACTGATATGTCTACAATCCGAATCAAAGACACCGTTATGATCCAAATCCACCCAACCGATTTGCGCACGAGTACGATCACAGAGAAAAAGATCATTAGACTTCATCATACAGACATCTTTGATCTGCCTGTCTGTGTATTGCATGCCTGCCATATCCAAAATTGAAGCGGTATGCTGGGTGTTCTTATCATCGTACTCGTCCATTGCGTTGAATACATGTCCTGTTTCATGCGCAACAACTTTCCAAATCTGATTATAGCCCCAGCCGTTACACTTGTTCGGGATGACCATATTCGGGCCGCCCACATAAGCCCACGCGACACCGGATTTATTTGCGAAATAACCATCGTCATCGTTTCGCGCAGGCACAACAAATATTACGAACGACCAATCTGTTTTATATTGCTTCCTCAAAACATCCGAATAGGCACGGGTTCGCTCATAGTCTTCACCCTCAGTATAGCCTAATTGGTTCATACAGTCTTTGACCCAAATAGGGCTTTCTTCTCTGCTTCGTGTTATGGGTTCATAGCCGGTAGTACACCTTTTGATATCATACGTCCAAGACAGATTTGCACGATAACCTCCCTCCTGTGACCACCACTCCATGCCACCGTAAATTTGCTCGGTAATATGTTCAATATCATTTGGCGTCCATGTCTCGGTCTTATGGTCCGTAGTTCCGCTTGATTCTACAATAATTATTCCTACACTTACCGAGCCAATTAGGTAGTCGCTCGTGTTTAAACTTTTCGAATTCAGCATTGCTGATTTATTATTCGCGGCTACGTTCGTAGGTCTGCGAGGAATCTCGTCAGGGTATTTATTTATAGCAACTTCATGCGATTTTACAGTGGTAATGAATAAATTATTCCAGTTGTTGACACCCATTTCTTCTGCCGTACTCATGTCTTTCAGAGTTCCGGGTCCAATCGGCTCTTCTGCAATTAGTGTGATTATTCCGGTTAAATTTAAAGCTAATTTACTTTTTTCGGTAAGATAAGCTTGAAGGATCCGAGGTGGGTATATATGAACAACATGTCCGCCGTTAAACTCAATTACTAATCTTGTCGGTTCGAGTTGGCCGGTTTCTTTCAGGACGATGAGAACGCGTTTTCCTTCGAAAGCGGATTGTCCCCATAAAACTGAAGTGAATAAGATAAAATATAGCAGGGTAGAGAGGTAAGTAAATACAGATTTAGTACATGGCTGCGAGCGCATGTTATTCTTGTGATACGGGTCGCTCGGTTTTTTCCGTTTCTGATTCGCCCGTTTTTCGTTGTTGAAGTATCCGGTCAACAATGGAGTCGGTCGAACCGCTGCTCTTGATGACTTCACCGTCCATGGTGAGAAGAGGCGTTCCTGGTAATTTGAATTTCCGTTTTGATTTAGTGCGTTGTGTAACAAAGGCCTGACGTTTCTCTTGAGTGTTTAACCGCATACGAATCAGTTCATCATATATACGTTTTTCTGATAATACGGTAAATCCATATTTTTCCGTATTCATCATATCGCCGATCAACTTCGGCCCAAGATCTGGATTTTCACGAATAATATCGAAAATTTTTGCCTTTTGTTCTATGCTTAAATGCCGGGCTTCGATATCGGAGCCGTCACCCTTGTTCTTTAATCCTTCATCACCTAATTCGGCAAAACGTTTTTTATATTTATAGTACGTTGAAGTTGAAATACGCGCCTTCTTACACGCATCTTTAACGCTCATACCGCCTGCTACATCATCGAGGAGGGTTTTGCGTAAATTAAACAAGACGTCACCGGACGCCATATTCTCTTTAATTGCAACAAATGTTATGTCGTCGTTCTGCGGGGCTCCTTCAGTAAACGACAAAATTTCCTGACGCATGTTTTCCACGAAACCCTTGGCGTCATTCAAAGCAAATCTTCGAATACTCTCGAGAAAACGTTCATCGCTAAATAGGTCGCGGTTCGTATTCATCGCTTCCGTGATTCCGTCTGTATACGCAATGAGAACATCGTCCTCAAGCAGTTTGATGCTGTCGGTTTGAATGGATTGGCCGAACAATTTTCGATCCGGCAAAGAAATACCTA
The DNA here is from genome assembly GCA_008933615.1 of bacterium. Lineage (NCBI taxonomy): Bacteria > bacterium. Next base: position 34,661 of record WBUR01000019.1, read on the forward strand.
CCGGGAACCCGCGTGGATTCAAATAATAGGTTTGTTTTGTCGATGCGCGGTGCAGGATCATCGGATTATGGCCGGCGCTGGCGTAGTGAATGGTTCGATTTCGTGAATCGAGAATAATATAGAACATCGTAACGAACATTCCTTTTTTCATATCGTCAACGACAAAATCGTTGACACGCGCCAGCACATCGCCAGGGTTTTTGTTTCCACGAGCCTCAAGCCGTAATGCGGTTCGAATCATAGTCATAACTAAGGAGCCGGGCACGCCTTTACCGGAAACGTCTGCTACAACTATTCCGATTGTATCTTCATCTACGCTGATAAAATCAAAAAGATCACCGCCGACTTCTTTTGCGGATTCATAATAGGTGGAGATATCGTAACCCTGTACTTCAGGAAAACTGGTCGGGAGCAGCATGTGCTGAATTTCTTGAGCGACCTGAATTTCTTTTTGTAGCTGTTTCTGCTGAACAAGGCCAATCTGCGCTTTACGAAATTTTGATGCCATGTCGCTAAAAGCCTGCGCGATTTCACCGACTTCGTTCGTAGTGTCAATATCCATATCATCGGTGATCGTCTCATGCCCCGCTGATCGGATCCAATCGGTCAGCTTTTGGAACGGACTGATAATACGCGCAACTAATATGGCGATTCCGGAATAACCCAATAAAAGAATAAGCGTAGCTAGTACGATACCCAATAGTTTCAACGTTGCCATTTCGCTTTGAATCGTTTGTTCCTTTACAATGACACGTGAATATCCTAATAAGTTTTGCTGATCAATTATATTAGAACGATAAATGGGCGTATGGACGTCAAAAACATATTCGTCATCCCAGAGGTATTTGTATATCTGCGCAGTCTGTAGAAGTGCCGGGTTAGATATTTTTTCAGCCAAACTGTCCGGCAACTCTTGGCCATCCTGAATTCCCTGAACTTCAATTACTTCATAATCTGAAGGAATCTCATATTTACCCAAACTCTGCCGCCTGGACGAAGCAAAAATACGCTCCTCTTTGTCTACAACGAAAACGTCAACGATAAGGTTCTCGTTTTCTTTTTTAAGCGCATCAACAATTTGGAAAACGGATAGGTCATTGAAATCCGCCATATATTCAGAACTTGAAGTAGATGTGGTCGCAGAAATGGCCGTAATTCGCTTTAATATCTGACCCTCCAGATTTTCCGTCTGAACTTTCTGAAATGCAATATATCCTGCAACAACGAACAACGTCAAAGCGGCTGAGGAAATGATGGCATATCTGTTTCTAAGATTGACCTGACTTAAAAATGTTTTTCTTTTCGATTTGGCAGTACGATATTTGACTAGGCGTAATTCGTTACCTTCGCTCGTTACCTGATAATCAATTTCATCCATCAGCTTTTGGAGCATGAAAATACCAAGGCCGCCTTTCTTGCCGATCTTGATATATTCCTTCATGTCCGGAGCTTTGGCGTTTCGCGGGTCAAATGTACGCCCCTGATCTATCAGCACAATAGTCAGACTTGACGTCTTGACGATCGACCGCATGGTGACAAACCCTCTGCCGGGAGTGTCTCGATAGGCATGGCGGATGATATTAGTCACAGCTTCATCCGTGGCGAGCTTTAACGAGCCGATAACCTTGTCATCAAATCCGTTTTTTCTTCCGATGGTGACCACAAAATCACGAAGATCGGCGAGATACTTCATGTCCGCCGGAACTTTCAGTTCTTCTTTATGTGAACTCTTAAACAGCATATCTTACGATGTTTGTACTATTTCTTCCGCAAATTATTTTGTTTCTGTACGCGCAATTGTTCTTCTGCCTTATCCACAGCCTTGAGAACGCGTTTATTTAAAGGGTCTTTTTCCAGAATTCTCTGCCAGATAATGATCGCCTGCTCATATTTGCCTTCGACATAAAGGTCGACGCCCTGTAGATATGTTTTTTCCTGGTCGCCCTCCAGATTTTTAAAAGTGGCAAAACCTCGAACAATTGATTTTTTGTGATATTCTTTTACAGTTTCATTGCTCGGATCGATGAGCAAGGCCTGTTCAAACGCCTCCATAGCGGCCTGATAATCTGCCTTTTGATAAGCGTCCAAACCGCTTCGTGTTGACTCGAGAAAACTAAGCCGGTTACTGATTTTCTTAAGTTCAGTATCAATCTCTTTTTGAATGGTCTGATTGGTCGGATCCAGGCCTCGGGCTTCGCTCAGAAGTTTTAGCGCTTCCGCAAAATTATTTGCAGCCGCGCTGGATCGCGCTTTAGCAATATAAGATCCGATCTTCTGATCTAAAAGTCCGCGGGTCTCGTTTAGGGCTTTTGCAAGTTCTGAATTGTTTGGAGAACGGTCTAATGCATTCTGGTATTCACTGATGGCACCAAGGTAATCGCCCTTTTGAACGAGTTGCGACCCTTTTTTGTAATGGTCCCTTATGAACTTGTCGTTTTCTTCATTAATCGTAAGCGACTTGACTGCGTTGGCCGTATCTGAAAGCTGTGCCGCTAGCTGTTCGTCCATCAGCATGTTGACACTGTCGATGTAATATTTTGCCTGTTCGTTGGCCGGGTCAAGCTGCAGAACCTGTTCAAATTGAACTAAGGCGGGGAGCAGTTTGTTATCTTTAAAAAGCTCCTTGCCCTGCGCATGGTGTTCTTTGAGAGCACGGGCTCTTGCCGCTTCCTGATTTTTTGTGATCAATTTTTGATCTTCTTCAAGGCGCTGGGCGCGCGCTATTTGAACTTTCTCTTCGACAGTTTTGCCGAAATTCATGGTCAGCGACAAACGATGCAATGGCGTTCCAAACGGATTGCCGATGTTGACGGAATAGTCCACCTGAAAACGCTGGAATTGATTGAACTCTGTGCCCATCCCGACGGTCATTTGTCCGGCCATTAAACCAAGACGCGCTACGAGGAAACGGTTATAAGTAAATTCTGCACCCAAATTAAAAGTCGGACTAGGGCTCTCTTGATTTTTATTCATATCAACCGCCAGAGTAAATTTCTTCAACGTTTCATCGCCGAAGAATAGATCTTTTGCTAAACCAAATTTAATATTATATGGATCGGTATCGCTAAGATCTACCATTTTAATGCTGGGTCTTATTACATTTTGAAAATTAAGTCCGACAGAGAGATTGCGGAGAATGGCATTATCATAATCGGGGCGCCACATGGCGCCGATATCCAGACCGAATCCGGTACCTGATACGGTGTTTACCTGGTCGTTTTCAAGATTTGCTGACGAGGTATGATCTACTTTGAAAGTGGTTCCTAGCGCCAATCCAAACCACGGCAATTTCTTTCCGTACGAAAAGTAATATTCTTCTTTGGTCCATGATTGATTAGAGGAAATTACTGTAAAATCATTGTTGATGCTTATTCCATCAACACCAACCCTCGCGACGCCCACGCCGACTGAACCGAATTGTACAAAAGGAAACGTTACGCTGGCGAAATTGTAGAAGCTTCCGGCGACAAGCGTTGAATGAAATAGGACTAGATTGGACTGACTCAAGTAGTCAAGACCGGCAGGGTTCCAGAAAACAGCGGATCCGTCATTGGCCGTAGCTACGAATGCATTTCCAAATCCTTGCGCCCGCGCACCCATGCCGGTTTCAATGAAAAGACTTTGCGTGCCGTCTGCAGGGCCTTGTGCATAGACTTGCGGAGAAATATTTGTGTAGACAGTTAGAATAGCTGCCCAAAAAAATAAAACTTGAATAACAGCAGACTCGATATATTTTATCAAACGTCGGGGCATACCAATAGCGTAATAATGAGTGAATGTCTAAAGATTGGAACTCTTGAATATTTATAAAAAGATAGGATAATAGCTGCGTATTTGCAATAAAAAACTAATAAAAACAATCAAATAAACTCAAAAAACAATTTGTTCACGCTTACAAGATCTTCAGCCTGTCTTTGTGTTTGTTTTGATAGTCCTGAATTTTTTCCGCATCCTGTTTTCGGGCGCGAAATCTGATTGTGGTTGTCTTGCTTTTATGCTTTGTATCCATTATTTCCGCTAAATAATGTACCATTGAAAACAGTTTTCCGTCGGCATTGTCTATCGTAATTGTTCTGATGACGTAATCAGCATTAATTTGTTTTATAATAGCATGCTTCAATTTGTCCAAACCAATCTTTCGCTGCGCGGAGATAAAAAGCGCTCCTTTAAATGCTTTTTTCAATTGCGACAGCGTGGCTTCGTCGGTTACTTTGTCGACCTTGTTAAACACGATCATCATGGTGTCATTGGTTGCTTCCAGTTCTTTAAGAACCTGATTTACGGTTTCCATTTGTTCATGGAACTGATGATTACCGATATCCACGACATGCAGCAGGATATCGGCCTCGCGAACTTCCTCCAGTGTGGAACGAAATGATGCGACTAAATGATGGGGGAGTTTGCGAATAAATCCAACGGTGTCGGTAAAGAGACACGGATAATCGTTATCGAGGTGAACGCGCCGAACGGTCGCATCCAGTGTCGCGAAAAGTCGGTCTTCGACAAATACGTCTGCATCGGATAAAGCATTAAGAAGAGTCGATTTACCGGCGTTGGTGTAGCCTACGAGCGCGACTTTGAACATCTCGTCGCGCGTGGCGCGCTGGGTCTTACGTTGTTTTTCGATTTTTTTGAGTTCTTCTTTCAGAACGGCGATCCGGTTTCCTATCAGGCGTTTGTCCGTTTCAAGCTGAGTTTCACCCGGACCTTTAGTGAAAACCCCGCCGCCGGCCTGGCGTTCAAGGTGCGTCCACTGGCGTGTAAGGCGCGGTAGCAAATATTCCAGCTGCGCCAATTCTACCTGGGTTTTGGATTCCTTGGTTCGTGCGCGTTTTGCAAAGATGTCTAAAATAAGCGCGCTCCGGTCGATAGTTTTACATTTAACTTCTTTTTCAATGTTTTTGGTCTGGCCCGGTGAAAGATCATCGTCAAAGATCACAACCTGAATATTATTTTCAAAGACCTTCTGCGCAATTTCATGGACTTTCCCTTTGCCAATGTACGTTGACGGATCGATGTGTTTCAGGTTTTGGGTAGCCGTATCGACTACGTCTACGCCTGCGGTGTCGGCCAGTAAAGCTAACTCCTCAAGAAAATCCTCGACCGGAACCGTATCATGGGGATGTGATATCCCAACAAGTAATGCGCGTTCTTTGATCTGTTTTGTTGAATGCGATTTATTCAATTTATTTCTTTCTCATGTGGTGTATTCGTCGTCGCTATTGTTATCAATATCATCTAATGGGAGTTCCAGCATTTGAACCGGCGGCAGTGCATTGCCCATAATGCCTTCCAATTCGCCATGCATTTCTGATGTATTTTGAATGACACGATCAATTTGTTTTTTTCTTTTTTCCCAAATTTTGTACATCGCACGCTTTTCAGATTCAAGATCATCATTCATAGCTTTAAATGATTCTACAATTGCCTCTATGCGTTGACGAAATACCTGGCTTGATAAATAATTATACAATAAATCCTTTTTTTCATTTCTTCCCATCATGGAATTCTGCGTTTGTGCAATTTCAATGATGTTTGTTCTTAGCACGGCGGCTAATCCCATGGCCGTTGAAAAATCGGTTATCCAAATGCCCTCATTATTTCCGATATAACTGACATCTTTCGGCAAAACAGCGGACACTATGACGGCAATACTGGCTTTAACCTCACGCTGATCGTCTTTCAATTTTTGGATCCAGCCGTCGCTCCAGTTCTTCGTACGTTTGGATTCCCACAATATGGTTCCGCACAATTGGCCGGACTTTGAATAGACATGCTGCATCACATCAGCGCCTTTTACACCCTTTGGGACGGGTTCAATGTTGTCATGGCGGAATGTCTGACGCAGAACGTTCTCAAGTTCCAACTCCATTACTTCGCCCTGTGATTGCTGGGAACCTAACTCGGCCTTCCTGTTCAATTCTTCAATCTGTCGTCGCAAGTCATTGATCTGCTTTTCCTTTTCAGCGTCTTTCATGCGGTGTTCTTCGGATAACTTCATCGAGACATCGCTGCGGATTTTGCTTCTTTCTTCTGTAAGCTTACGTTCCATTTCAAGTTTAAACGCATGTTCACGGTCTTCAAGTTCGCGTTGTCGTTTCAGGAAATCCAGCTCCTTTTGCTGCGCGTCCTTAAGTTTATCCGACTTATGATTGAGCTGTTCCCGAAGGTCTTTCACCAAAACATGGATTTCTTCATCTTTTTCTTTTTTTATTTTTTCTTCCCGTTTTCCAATCTCATCCTTGAAACGCTGATTAAATTCAAGTCGCAGTTTTTCTTCAATCTCAAAGCTGATCTGTGAAGATAATGCTTGATTTAATTCGATGATTTGACCGCACTGCGGGCACTTGATAGTTTGTTCTTTCATAAGCAGTTATCCCAAAAGTGTTAATTAAACTAAATCCATGATCGACCCGAAATCGGGATCAAACAATCTTTTGTATGTGCGAATAGCAAAAACATCGGTCATTCCGGCAATATAGTCACAAATTAAACGTGCACGACGAAGAATGTCTTTTTCGTTACGAACATATTTTTCCGTAAATTCCGGCAGCAAAACGAATTTCGAATTCGGATCGGATAAATAATGTTCCTGAAAAGCTTTGAAAATTTTTTTCAGCATATAATCTGCTTTGTATTCTAATTGGTATATTTGTGGCGACCAAAAAACGAGTTCGCGTGAAACCATGCCGAAAAGATCGGCTTCTGCGCGCACCGCCGGATCAATTTCAAGTTTGTAGGCATAACGCCGCGTTATTTCGCTCATAAAATTGGTTGCCTCGACCAGCTTTGCCGCATGGATATACTCGCCGATTTTCCTGGCAAAGAAACGGTTGAGTTCCCGTTTTTGAATGGCGTCAAGAAGCGATTTGAGAGAATCCGTAAGTTCCGAGCTTAGGGATTTTTTTTGCGCCCATTGATCGATCTTTTCAACTGTGATGAGCCCTGCTGCAAGCCCGTCCATCACATCGTTGATTGAATAGGCGGTGTCATCGGCCCAGTCCATGATCTGGCATTCGATACTGCGAAATGTGTTTAGGTTCTTTTCCTCGTGGAATTCCGATGACACAACGGGTGTTCCGAATACAAACTGGGTGTATTTTTCCTGATCATCATACAAAAAATGGTTTTTAGGCGGCTGTCCATCATGAATCATGTCCCGAAACAACATTTTATACTTCATTACACCGTCGGTAAATGCGCGTGTCGGATTCATGCCTTCGCGACCCACTGAGCCGGAGTAAATAGTCTCAGTGAGAATGCGCAACGTTTGAGCATTGCCTTCGAAGCCGCCTAGATTCTCCATGAGCGCATTCAGCGTGTCTTCGCCGGCATGGCCGAAAGGGGGATGGCCGATGTCGTGCGATAAACAGATTGCCTCTACCAAATCCGGATCAATATAGAAATCTCCTCCCAGCAATCCGCTTTCCTGCTGCAAGTAGTGGCAAATTGAACGGCCGATTTGAGCTACTTCGATCGAGTGCGTTAATCGTGTACGATAAAAATCATATTCACCGGAGAAAAAAACTTGTGTTTTTGCCTGAAGCCGCCGGAAGGAGGACGAATGAATGATTCGATCCCTGTCTTGTTGAAAGGGCGTTCTTTCATACTTAGAACGTGTTTCTGCAGCATGAAGTAATTCCGTATCGAACGAATTATAAAATGAATTTTTCATACTCAATTACGCCGGCAGAGTGAAATGTATTCGCAATTACGACAACGTGTAACATCCTCGGTTTGCAAAAATGCCGTTTGCGGGTCTGTAACCTGGATCAAAAGTTTTTTCAAAACCTCTTCAAATTCCGAAAATAATTTTCCGTCAAGTGCAGATGTGCCGTTAACCGATACCGGCTGCAGACCATTGGTCAGCTTCTTAAAAGGATAAACCGCAGAGATCATTTGAGGGTCGGACAACACTCCGGAGCGTACGTAAATATATCCGTACATTATTAACTGAAAACTCTTTGCCAGCCCCGGATCGCTGATAAGTTCGGAAAGAGCGCCAACGTTGAGCTCCTTGTTATCGACTCGGCCTGTTTTGTAGTCGATTATAAAGAGATTTGATTCGACGCCGTCGATCCTGTCCATTTTTCCCTTTAATCTAACGATTTTTTTTTGATCATTCAATTGGAAGTTAAGATCGCATGAAACTTCTTTCTCTAGAGCCAAGACGTGAACGGTTTTTCCACTTTGCTCGATGTCTGCTATGCGACGGGCTTCGAGTTTTAGAAAGTTCTTGATAAGTTTTATTCCGACTTTGAGCATCAAATGATTTTTCCCGTGTTGGATGTCTCCGTTTTTAAGAAACTGCTGGAAAGCCTGTATCAAAAGCGGCTGAGCTTTGGCCGCCATTCCATCGACATCCTTTGACGTAATTATCTTTTCCTCGAAAGGCCTGTATAAATTTTCAAGAGTAAAATGCATTGCGCTTCCGAATGTTCCTGCCTCAATGGTTTCCTCAGTTTCGTCAGCTTCAGTTAGGCGAACAATGTATTTTAAATAAAATTTGAGAGGACAATTAATGTAAGTATTTAAGGCTGTCGGGGAGAGGCCTTTCTCGATAAGGTGGTCTATTTGCCGCACAACCCGTTCATTCTTAAATATTTTTATTTCAGCATCGGCAACGGCATGCGCCGAAAATGTGCCGCCGGCCAAAAAACTTTCCGTTATGTCGCCCGACTGCATGTTGGCGTTAAACTTCGGCATTTCAAAAATCAGTTGAGTAATAAATCGGCTTCGCTCGCCATTGCCAAAATCGTCTGTTTCGGAATTATAGATCAGATAAATATTTTTAGCGCGTTGTATGGAACGGTAGAAATTATACGCAAAAATTGCATCCTTCTCTTTATGTGCGGGGAGGTGGTATGCGATCTTAATATCAAACGGAATCATGGATTGCTGGTTTTTTGCGGCGGGTAATATGTTTTCATTCACAGACAACATAATCACATTTTCGAAATCCAGGGTTCTCGTTTCAAGCATTCCCATAACCTGCAAGCCTTTAAGCGGTTCACCGGAAAATGGGATTCGTTCCGAAGCGAGTATTTCCGTAAGGAGTAAACGCAGGCTTTTTAATTCCAACGGCGTTTCGTGGGATTCTAACAGCGATTGTAATAAGCGGATGGTTGAAAAGAAGCGGAAGAAGGGCTCTAATTCGATATCCCATTGCGCTGTTTTTTCGACTGTTGCGATTTCCCGTAGCCATAAGGCAATGTCCAGCATTGAATTCAAAGCATTGCGAGAATGGTTCCATTTGACGAAAAATATGTTTTTATATGAAGAATCTGTTTCCATAAAGAAAGTTTCTATTTCCGATGAGCTTATGAAAAGGATGTTTTCTGAAATTATATGGCGTATCAACCTCCTGTTGGCATTGGTATTTTTTCGCTCGTCTCTCTCTTGAAGCAGGGGATGACCCAAAACGGAAATGACATCCTTATGATAAAATTTTGATACCACGTTGCCATCAATATCCTTGAACTCGCGTGCATTATCTTGTAAATCAAAAAGGGATTCAATCAGACTGTAAAGTGGGGTGAATTTTAAAGAAAGTCCCATACTGACATTGATGTTTTTTATCGATTCCGGAATGGAATGAAGCATGGGAAACAGAAGCGATTCGTCGGCAAGAATTACGGCGGTGTTATTGATCTCAGCATCTGCATTATGTATTTTTTCCAAAAGATCGCCGGCCACCTTCGCCTGCCCGACGTGTTTTGCCGCGCCAATAATTTGGATTTTCTTCCTTTCTGATAATAGAAAGTTTTTTTCCCATTTTGGACTACTGATTTTCCACTCGCGCAGATATTTTCGAACATAATGTCCGGCTTCCTGCTTGTCATTGCGAACGTAATAGGCATCCATATCCCAAATGACGTCCGCGCGTTTCATCTTTATAAGCGACTTGAATATTTTTTCTTCCGAAAGGCTCAGGGCATTAAAACCTGCAAATATGATTTTTTTCCACGTTTTTTGTGCTATCTTGCTCTCGATATTTTCTGCAACTTCCCGCAAAGCCATTCCTTTATAAGCCAAATGCCTCTGAATCAAATGTTTCCGGAGTCCCTCATAAAGAGGTTCAAATGACTCCCAAAATCGGAGATACTGCAATTGGAAATCCGTCAATGCTTTTCCGTCCGGATCCCACTGCTCAATGGCTTTTGCTTCGTTAAGATGATGAAACAATTTGTCGGTCGGAACCAAATATGCATCGATCTCGTCAAAGTCCTTTAAGAGAATTTCTCCCCATTGTGCGAAGTGATCGAATGAATCCGACCCTCCGGTTTTCCTATAGACTGTGAAAAATTCAAATAAGAGTAACACCGGTTCGATGATCTGAACAGGGTTCAGTTCCAAAATAAAATCTTCTATGGTCAGCACCTTTGGAGCCCAAACGGCCTGCTGAAATTCTTCAGCCAGGAAATGTTTAAAGTAAAGACATGCACGGCGATTTTGAAAAACGATGCATATCTCACCAAGATCATCCCGATGTCGGGAATAAATGTCTTTAGCCAGTTCCGATAAAAAAGAAACCATCTTATATTTTTTCTAGTATTTTTTCATCCGTATAAAGCAAATATTTGTCAACTTTGGAATAGCCCATACTATGAATTGCTTCGGCGTATTGATTCAGTTGAATAACATAATCTTCTTTTTGAGTTTGTCCGGTTTTATAATCAATGACAATAGCGTTATTGTCCTTAAGAATAACCCGGTCAATACGCAACATTCCTTTTCCGGCCAAAAACATTTCCGCTTCGGTTTTTACTGTGAGTCCGGGTTCAAAAAAAGGGCTTATATTATCTTGACTTAAAAGGGAAGTAAGGTTTTGTTCTAACCGCAAGCTAAGCTCGGAGTTAATCCTTCCCGTGAATTCAAGTTCCTTAACGGCATAATGAATATCTCCGACGGTTATAATTTTTGCCAGAGCGGCATGAACCATATTACCCCAGTCTGTTTTACTCATTTCAGTTTTGGGCCAAAATTCGCTCGCGGTTTGCTTAATCCGTATCCGTTGTCGCCAGGAAAATGAAGAAGGGGATGTGATAACATACTCGGATATCGGATTTTTTGATTCTATCTGTCTGTGAGATGTCGCGTCGCCAAAGTCATAAAAAGTCCGATTAATATCCCAGCGCGATATAGACTGCAGGAAATGAATAAATAAAGCATTTATTGAATTGTTATTGTCAGGTTCTTTCTGAACCGCGCTGCAAAATATATGAAGACGCCCCTTTGCGCGTGTGGTGGCAACATATAATAAGTTAAGATTATCGAGAAACGATTTCCGGACCTCTTCTTCAAACCTTTCCGCAAAATCAGTATACTTAAGATCTTTCTGACAAGCGACGAGTACATGTTCCAAGTCCGGGGCAAACGGAAGATCGGGTGAGATCCAAATTTCGTCTTTCGTGTTTTCAATTTTCCAGTCGGCTTTTGGAACAATAACTACGGGAAATTCAAGTCCTTTTGATTTATGAATCGTTAGAACATGGACCGCATCGATTCCAATTGGCAGCGTGACGGAATAACTGGCTTTGTTTTCTTCCCACCAGCCTAAGAAACTATCAATTGAATTGCCTTCCCGGATGGAATACAAAAGCACCACATCTAAAAAATGCTGAACAAAAAGGTTAGCCTCGCGATTTAATGAAAACTTCGATATTATCGTTTCAGCGATTTCATATAGAGAAAGGAACGACAGGCTCCTGAAATAAATACTGAATCCATAGGATTCAATTTTTTTAAAAAAATAATCCGGTTCTTTTATTCCCGCGAATGAGTCGTCTAAGACGGCATCCGGTAATCCGGATTGTTCATGCAGATAATGGAGTATTTCTGCTTTTGCAATGACGTTGGATGAATCAGTTAGGTATTGAAATACGGAAACTATAAAACGGACGTCGGAAGATTTGTGAATAAGCACGGATTCCGCAGAAACAACGGAAATCCCGTTTTGCATCAAAAAGCCCGCAATGGCTATCGCATCGCTATTCGATCTCGTGAGAATAGCTATTTCGTTTCTCGAGAATCCTTCTTTACGAAGTGATTCAATCAGGGACATGGTCTTGTTCAACACATTTTGATTAAATGTGTTTTCCTTATCCGGCGCGAGAAAATCTATTGTAATGTATCCGCCTGTGTTTTCAGCAAGATGCTGTTGCGAGTGATTACGATAAATCCCTTTATTGGACAGTTCCGGCAGTTGGGATAGGAACTCATACAACGCATTGTTAAAATTCACAATATTTTTTGAGCTGCGGTAGTTAATGTCTAACGATCTGATATCATGATGTCGTATCAAGGACGCCTCGTGCTCTGACACTGTCGGGTTATCGTTTTCATTACGTATCTTAGGCAAAAGGTCAAATTGTTCAACATCCCCGTTTCTAAACCGATAGATGGCTTGTTTTCCATCACCCACAACCATGCTTAAATGGCCGGCTGCCAGAGAATTATCAACCAATGGAAGCAGGTTAGACCACTGAAGAAGGGAGGTGTCCTGAAATTCATCGATCAGGTAATGTTCATATTTCTCGCCGATGCGTTCGAAAATAAAAGGAATCGATTCCTGCGAAACCACTTCATGAATCCGTCTATTGAACTCTGAAATCAAAATAAAATTTTTCTCCTGCTTTAGTTGAGCAAGCAGATCATTAATTTGATTCAAAACGCTTAAAGAATAAATACGCTGCAGAATAACTCGGGATATTACATAGTTATTGTGATTTTGTGCGACAATTTGCTGAATAGATTTGAAACATTCCGTCAATCGCGGTTTGATAGATTCGATTTTTCTCCGATTATTTTCATGAATTTGTCTGGTATACCATTTATGAGTATCGATTGACTCTTTGACGTAACTGTTTGGGAATAAATGGTCGACTGCAAAATCAGATTCCAATTTCCTAAAATAGCCGGCGATGCCTTTGCTGCGCTGATAAAAATCCGTTTCCGATAGCTCGTTTTGATCGATAAGCTGTAAAGCATTAGACGCTATGGCATTAATTTGCGATTCGATCTGCCTTGTAAAGGTAAAAAGCTGTTTACGGACACGTTCAAATATTTCCAGATCCATATTGTTTAAACTCTCGAGGCGGTGCATACTCTCATCGTCTAATAATGATTTAGCCAGCTTATTAAGCGGGTTTTCAATATGCCAATCCTTCTCATCCTCAGTCTGGCTCTCGACAAATCCGATGAGCGAACGCGTTAGCGGTTCGTTTTTCCCAACTGAGTTGATCAATAGATCCACAGTCTCCGACAGCATGCGTATCTCTTCGGTTTCAACTTCGAAATTCCACGACAATTTCAGGTCCCGGGCAAAATGTCGAACAATATTATGAACAAAACTATCAATCGTGCTGACTGCAAAATCAGAATAGCCATGCAAGACGTTTTGTAAAACACGTCCGGAAGAGATCACGATTTGTTCATCGGCAAGTCCGGTTTCCTTCTTCAAATCCTGGAATAACACGGCGGATAACTTGTCCGACGATCGGGAAGAGATGTTTGCCATTGCGTTAATAATACGCGTTTTCATTTCTTCAGCTGCTTTGTTCGTAAAGGTGACGGCAAGGATACGGCGAAAGTTTTCGTCCGATGCCAATGCGATTTTGAGATACTCTTTGACTAGCGTATAAGTTTTGCCAGATCCGGCAGACGATTTATAAATTAAAAAAGGCATGCGTTTGAAATGAATGAGATTGGTTTCCAGCATATATAAAAAAGTTTAAGCAGAAAACATATAAAAAAAATGTCAACTCTTTCTGCCCGCAGTTTTTATGTGGAATATTTGATAAAAATTTCCGATCATGTAAAAATTCGAAATAAGTTTTACTATTCATGGCTAAGTCTTCCGCAAAAAAAGCTTCAAAGATCACCATGGCGCGTAAGTCCGATGAAAACGATGCGATGATGAAGTTTGCCCAATTTATGGGCTGGCTGAAGGAAGATCGGATACTCAATGCCCGGAAAAAGGTAAATGACGAGCTCCAGGAAGGTATTCGACAGCTTGAGTGGGCTGTGTTAAAACTCGAAGCAGAGGAAAAAGGTGCGCTTACGTCGCTCAATCTTCAGTGGCATGAAAAGCGCCTTAAAGCGGCTTCGTTAACGGATCTCGAAAAGGAGTTAAAGGAGTTTACTCGCCAGTACCATAAATTGAAGAATCTTGAAAACCAACAGATGCAGATTACCGAAAAAGGTATGTATGAGAAAGCGGCGGTTGAACGAATTGAATATGAGATCACATCACTTATTCGCGATCCGGATTTGATCAACGAGTTGAAAGGTGTCATAGAATTGAAGAAAACGGAGATACAATCATTACGAAATGAGTATCTTCTCATGGAAGACCAGATCAAAAAAATGGAAGTTATTCCCAAGCAAATTGCAACATTGGAATTGCTGATAGCCGATGCAAAAAGGGCGGAACACGATAGCCAGACGCTTCAGGAAGAAATTGAAAAAATAAGAAACCAGTTATCGAAACAATCGTTTGCCAAACGCGAGCTTATGGCGATAGAAGATATGAAACGACAGATTAGTGCGAGTAACTACGATGTTGCACATCACAAGGAAGTGAGGCAGCTTATAGATCGTTATCTGGAGTTTGAATTGCCTGTCTGGCTCAAAGAAGCCGGGCTTATTGAATAACGGACGTCAATGTATTATCCATTTTTTATTTCAAAAAAGTATCTGTGGGCAAAACGAAAAACGGGCTTTGTTTCTGTTATTGCATATATTTCTATTGCGGGCGTCGCTTTGGGTACGGCGGCTCTGATCATAACTATGTCCATTATTTCCGGATTTGAGCGTGAACTGCGTTCTAAGTTTATTACGTTTGATTCACATGTCCGTATCAAAACGTTTGATGGAACGCCCTTAATTTCCAATTATGATGAGTTGGAATTAAAAATCCGCACGGCTCCGGATGTAAAAGGTGTTTCACCGTATGTGGAGAAAGAAGCGATGATACGGTCTAAACGCTCTACGGATGGAATCATCATAAAAGGTATTGACCAGGATAAAGTTGATCAGGCATTGGATATTCGCAGCGATGTAATCCTTTCCAAAAGTGAGAACAAAATAAATCTTAAAAGGAATACTCCGGGCGAGTTGCCCGGCGCTTTGATGGGAAAAAAATTGGCGGACAAATTGTTCGTGTCTATCGGCGATAAAGTTACGGTTTTCAGCCTCCAAAACACATTGGCTTTCATAAAACAACCGAAAGTAAGCCAGTTTATCGTAACCGGAATTTATCGGAGCGGCCTTTCAGAATACGATAATGTTTACGTGTATATCGATATTACGGAAGCACAGAAACTCTTTGATTACGGCAATTCCATAACAGGCGTCGAATTGCGTCTATTGGATTTGTTTTTAGCGCAGGATGTGGGGAAAGAGTTAGGGGAGTTGCTTGGGTATCCGTTCTATGTGCGTACGTGGCTGGATATTCATCGAAATTTATTCGGATGGCTTGAGACAAACAACTTCATCATGATGATCATTTTTACTCTGATTATTACGGTTGCAGCGTTCAACATCATCGGAACTTTATTCATGATCGTCATTGAAAAAACTAAGGATATTGGCGTATTAAAATCTATGGGTGCCGGGGCCAACGGCATTCGCAATATCTTCATTTTAGAAGGTTTTTGGATTGGACTGATAGGATCGGGCATCGGAAATA
This sequence comes from bacterium, assembly GCA_008933615.1. Lineage (NCBI taxonomy): Bacteria > bacterium. The sequence goes on from WBUR01000019.1 coordinate 50,352, forward strand.
TATTCGCTCTTGCTTTGTGCTGGCTGCAATTAAAGTACAAGATCATTTCACTTAATTCCGATGTGTATTTTATGGACAGTGTCCCGATTGAAATGCGTTGGTATTATTTCTTGGGTATCACTGTTTTTTCAATAGGGCTGTGCGTGGCAGCCACGGTTTTTCCATCTTATAGAGCAGCAAAATTAGATCCAGTTAATGCGATTAGGTATGAATAACCTCCAGAGGGATTAGTTTGAAGTTTGAGCATTTCGTAGCAAATAGATACCTAAAACCGCGCCGCGATAACCTCTATGTGACGTTGATCGGAGGAATTTCAGTCGTTGGAGTAACGGTTGGCGTCATGGCTATCGTTCTCGTGTTGTCCATTCTCAACGGATTTGAACGTGAGATCAAATCAAGATTCATAGGTTTTGATTCACATATCAAGATTATGAAACCGCATGATGAAGGTATCACGCATTGGGATGAAGTGGTTGAAAAAATTCGTTCAGAAAAATCCGTGGTCGGAGTTTCGCCATATGTTCTGCAAAAAGCGATGATCACCAGTTCGTCCGGAAATCACGTGACGTTTGTAAAAGGAACCACAGAGGAAACAATTGTTCAGGTGACGACGTTAGAAAAAAGCATTCTGCATGGCAAAGTTGATTTTTCGAAGCAAGACAGCGCCTTTAATGGAATGCTCGTGGGTTACAGTTTATCTCTCCAACTCGATGTAAACGCCCAGGATACGTTAACTGTAATAAGTCCTGCCGGAGTAACGAGTCCTTTCAGTATGCCGATCGCAAAGCGCTTCAGTGCATCGGGCGTATTCAAAACAGATATGTATGAATACGATAATGCGTACGTATTCGTCGGTCTTAGCGATGCACAGGATTTATTTGAAATGGAAGATCAAATAACTGGCATAGACGTGAAGCTTGATCATATCGACAAATCATTTGACGTGCGGGACAGATTAGCGGCGACGTTAGGAGAAAAATACGTAGTAGAAACGTGGTTTGATCAGCACAGCGATCTTTACAGCGCCATGAAAATTGAAAAATGGGGATCGTTAGTGGTGCTGAGTCTCATCATTTTGGTTGCAGGTTTCAACATTGTCAGTACATTGATTATGGTCGTTATGCAAAAAACTGCAGAAATCGGCATTTTGAAGTCGATGGGTGCAAGTTCCAATGTTGTTTCGGGAATCTTTATGCGGCAGGGTCTTATTATAGGGAGTATTGGAATATTGATGGGATGTTTGTTAGGCTACGGAATTTGTGTTATACAAATGCAATTTTCAATTATCAAAATGCCGCAGGACATATTTTTTCTGGATGCATTGCCTGTGGAACTGAAATGGGTGGATTTTTTTGCAATAGTGATCGTTGCGTTTTGTTTATGTCTTTTCTCCACCGTATATCCGGCACGTAAAGCAGCCAAACTATTGCCAGTAGAAGCGTTGCGATCATAAACTAATAAGGGAATTATTCATGAATTTCAAATCAGCCAAAGTTCATTTCTTTCTCATAGTTTTCCTGACTGGATGTCTGTCGTTTAACGTCTATTCACAGAAAGCTAAATTCTACGTATTGGTTTATAAATACAAGGAAGGTGATAAATACCGAATAACGGCCAGTACGTATAAAAATTTCTCAACGACTGCCGGTACGTTTACCAATTCTTTTTCGGGCGAAACGAGTTTCGATTTATTTCAGGAGATCGAAGGCGCGGACGACGAGGCTGCTGATATGAAAATTCGTATTGAACTCACGCGTCAAACAGAAAATGGAAAGAATTTGACTTATAAACTTTCCAAAGTGTTTAAAGGCGACGAGCTTAGATTAACCTTTGACCGGTTCGGAAGGATTTTGCCTAAATCGGTGCAATACCAGTACTCGGATAGTCAGCGTGTGCATCAATCGGAAAGTTTGTCCCTCTTGCGTAATATTTTCGTTCCACTACCGGATCGGGCATTAAAAGCCGGGGACACATGGGATGTTACGGAAGTTTTCGAAGCAGAACAGTTGGCTGCGCTGGCAGGCTCATCATATGGGATAAAAAGGCCGGATGTACGCGGCCTGTATACACTTGAAAGCGTAGATGAGGGTGTCGCCAAAATAGTTTTGCATCTTGAGGTTTCCGGAAATGGAAAATTAGTTGAATTGAAGGATAGTCCGGAACTTGATTTTTTATTACAAATCGAGGGAATTTTCTACTTCGAAATCGCAGAGGGAAAAATCGTAAACGGAAGTATTACAACGGAAGCCGTTGGTGTGACGAGTATGGCAGATGCAATCATAGATTTTAAGGGTTCGCTCATGTCGACTTTCACTATGGAAAAATATAAATAGGACTTTGCTACAATGAATTCTGACTATATTGTTAAAGCGGATCAACTCACGAAATCATACGTTATGGCAAAGGGCGAATTGCCTGTACTGAAGGGCATTACCCTTGACATACAAGCGGGTGAAATATTATCCATCGTTGGTCCGTCCGGCGTCGGGAAAAGCACGCTACTCCATATTTTGGGAGCGTTAGACAGGCCAAGTAAGGGTAGGGTGACGGTAGACGGGGTCACGGCGCATGAATTATCAGAGGAAAAAATGGCGCAATTTCGAAACGCAAAGATCGGTTTTGTTTTTCAGTTTCATCATTTATTGCCGGAATTTACGGCCCTTGAAAATGTGCTGATGCCCTCGCTCATAGCGGGAAAATCGATTGATCAGTCAAGAAAGCGCGGTGAAGAACTTCTGAAAAATGTCGGCTTATCTGGCCGCATGGATCATCGTCCGAATGAACTGTCCGGAGGTGAGCAGCAGCGAGTCGCTGTTGCAAGAGCATTAATGAATAATCCAAAGCTGATCCTTGCCGACGAACCATCAGGCAACCTCGACCGAGAATCGAGCGAGAGTCTTCATGACCTTTTGTTTCAATTGTGCGAGGAGAAAAATCAAACATTTGTCATCGTGACGCACAACGAAATGCTAGCGGCGCGGTCTCATCGCACTATAACTATGTTTGACGGTAAAATAAGTTCTGATACACGCAGGTAAAAGTATGTTCACTTTCTTAAATACGATTATCCTATCCGCGCTTGCTTTGTCATTGATTCCAATCCTCATTCATTTACTGAATCGTAAAAAATCAGTACTTGTTCAATTCAGCACGCTTGCCTTTCTGAAATCGCTCCAAAAGAAAAAAATGAAGAAGATCAAGATCCGGCAAATCCTGCTCTTGATTCTGCGAACTTCAATTTTGCTACTGGCGGTTATGGCATTTGCCAGGCCCGTTTCGAAAATGGAGAGCCATGGCACCATTGACGCTCATGCAAAAACTTCCGTTGCTATTGTCATCGATAACGGGATTGGTGCATCCTATATTTCAGAAAATGGAATGATTCTTGACGCGATTAAGAAGAAAACAGAAGAAATTCTGAATTACCTTAAGGAGGGAGACGAAGCAGCGATAATTGCCGGTCGTAGATCATTGTATAGCGGTAATGAGGGCTTCACGCAAAATTTTACGGAGTTAAAGGCGCTTGTAAAAAGCATGTCATTTAGTTATGCGAATTCCAATATCACTGAGTCGCTTTTTTTGGCAAACAGGAAATTTGAATCGGCAAGAAACGTTAATCGGGAAATATACGTTTTAACTACTTTTCAGGCATCCAATTTTACTGACGAAAAAATTATTCTGCAAAACGATATTAAAACAATCTTTATTGACCTTTCTCCAAAAGAAATGAAAAATATAGGCATCCGCAGCGTCCAAGTAATGAGTAAGATCATTGAAATCAATAAGCCTGTCGAGATTCGGGTAATTATTAAGAACTTTGGCCATAACAATGCGCAAGATATTTTGTTGAATGCTTTCTTGGATGGACGCAGAGTAGGGCAATCGTCCGTCACTCTTAATGCCGACGACGAGTCAGTCGTTGACATGAAAATCATACCTTCAAAATCCGGTTATATACAAGGTTCGGTTGAAATTGACGACGATCCTTTTGCTGCTGATAATAAAAAATTTTTTCACGTTTTCGTACCGAACCGTATCAATGTTTTGTTAGCGGGTAACAAATTATCTGATATTGAATTTATAAAATTGGCTTTGAATCCTACGGCTCAAACGAACCCACTGATTCAAGTCAAGACGGTAAATGCTGCGCAGTTGCCCATGGAAAACCAAGGTGATTTTGATGTAATTGTTTTGTCGAATATTCCGCGATTAGATGGTTTATTCATGCGTAGATTAGAAGGGTTTCTAAATCTAGGGAAAGGGCTAATGATCATACCGGGCTCGGATGCCGATATATCTAATTATAACACATTACTTTCAACAATTGGTTTCGGTCAGATGTTGAATTTGTCGGATAATTCAATTCGAAGTGACGCTCATATGAAATTTGGTAAGATAGATTATTCGCATCCGATCATTCGGGGTATGTTTGATCAAAATATTACATCTGAAAAGCCATTGGAATCACCGAGTTTTCAGAAGTATTTTAATGTAGGCGGAACCGCGACATCTCAGACGGTGATCGCGTACTCCAATAACGAGCCCTTTCTAGAGGAATCCGCCTCAAAGAAATTTGGGGCGTTGCTTTTTTTGAGTGCCGCCAATCTGACATGGAGTGATTGGCCGATAAAAGGCATATTTGTTCCGCTCATCAACCGTTCCATACATTATCTATATTCAAAAAATTATGGAATCAATGAAAGTTATAGTTCAGGCGAACCCATCGAATTGCGATTAAACGCCGCCTCGGGCGAGAACATTAGCTTAATAGACCCGAGTGGGATAGAATTACGGCCAAAGATCAAACAAATTGGAGAGGATATTCTCATAAGTGTGCCAACGGCTGAAATGCCGGGAACGTACAAAGTGCTTCATAGGGGAGAATTGAAAGTTATGTTTGACCTGAATACTGTTGATGACCCATCTGGTTATCGGAAACTTGATCGTACGAAATTGGAGGAAATAATTTCTTCGAAGCAGTATGAGATAGTTGATGCATCCGAAGACATTTCTACCATGATTTTGCAGTCACGATCTGGAGTAGAACTATGGAAATGGTTTGTTTTTGGCGTGCTTGTTCTGCTCATAGCTGAGACTTTGATCTCTCAAAGCCCCCGCACCAGTAAAAAATAGCTAAACATAGTTAAGATCTTATATTAATAGGATTGATGTTCATTTTATGATCTAAAACAGAAGGTAATTATTATGTCAGCTCAAAATTATAAGCTAAAAACGCGCTTACTGGATGCGGCCGATTTTACCAGGGTCATAACCCGAATGGCACACGCAATGATCGAGAATAATAAAGGGACACAAAATATGGCATTAATCGGCGTTCGTACCAGAGGTGAATTTTTAGCTCGACGAATTGCTGAAAAGATAAAGAGTATTGAGGGGAGCATGCTCCCGTTGGGAATTTTGGATGTTAGTTTTTACCGCGATGACACACGGGCTAAACTAAAACAGCCTCAGGTTCAAAGTACGCACATTCCGTTTGATATTACTGATAAAAACATCATTTTGATCGACGATGTCTTATACACAGGAAGATCAGTAAGGGCAGCATTGGATGAAATTATGGATTTTGGGAGGCCGGCTAAGGTCGAACTTGCGGTCTTGATTGACAGGGGCCATCGTGAATTGCCCATACAGCCTGATTATGTTGGGAAAGAGGTAACAACGGCTTTCGACGAAGAAGTGAAAGTTAAAATGACGGAGCAAGATGGTCTGGATGAAGTAATCATTGTCATCAAAGGTTAGTCTGAATATACAATCTCAAATTGGTATATCTTACTCAATAACGTATCAAACGCATATGGTTTACGGACTGCTTTTGTAAAGCTATCTTGTAATTCCAGAGCCGTGTCGTAGTCTGAACCTGTTACTGCGATAATCGGCAGAAAGGGCTTGACTTTTCGGATATTCTGTATCAATTCAAGTCCTCCCATCTTCGGCATCATCACATCGGTGATAATAAGATCAAATTTCGTCAGACACATTCGATCCAACGCTTCAACTCCATTTTCTGCACAAGTAACCTCGAAATTCATTATACGCAAGAATTCGCACAATACGACGCTTAGGGTTGGTTCATCCTCAACAATGAGTATTCTCGATATTTTTGTTTGCTGGAATACAACCGGGATAATGTTTTTGTTTGTCATAAAAGCCCCTTTCACATGACTTATACAACAAATGACGTGCCATATTGAAAAAATGGGTATTTTAGGCAATCTTAGTGACGAGAGTCACAAATAGCGTAGGGTCTTCTGTACTGCGGTATTGTTTTAGTATCAAAACGATACAAAAAGAGTGAGGATTGCGATTAGTGTATGACGACAAAAATGGGTTTGACGGGTATTTGGTCAGTTTAATTTGTGGTAAAAGAACGGAAGGAGAGTTCTGTGAAGCGCCTTTTGAAGATGTCAGGGATTTAAAGAGCACAACATAACAAAACGGGGATATTTATTTCAAAATTGCACGCAAGAGATTCAAGAACTCACGCCCGTCGTTTTGAACTAAGCGGAAATTCTTATACGCGCTTTTGTATGAAGGATTGATCTCGTATGCCTTCTTGAATTGGGTCATGGCTTTCAAAAACAAATTGCGGCACTGGATTAGGTACACCAAGCCCAACGAATTATGAAGGTCGGCATACTGCGGATTCTCCTCAATATGTTTTTCCAATTTGCCGCGATAATCCATCAATACTTTTTCGTCTTTGCCTGCGCCTCCAAATAAGAATTTCAAATAGAAGCCATGTATGGTTTCATCAAGGCTTGGACGTAGAATTGAATTTCGTATGTCCGAGATAGTTTCAATAGCTTGAGCATAAGCGTCAGTCTCAATATATTTTGCAATTTTTTCAAAGCGAAATGTATAAAATCGATAATTTGCAAAATCGGGGTTGGTTACTAAACTTTTCTGAAAGAGTTCCATAACCTCGGTTTTACGGTCCGATACCGACGGAAGGCCGTTAGCTTCCGGTGAATTTTGAATACTTTGAAGATAGGTTTCACCGATATTGAGGTGCACGAGAACATAATTAGGGTTGATTTTCAATGCTTCTTGATATTCATTTAGTGCTTCAATATACATCTTAGCCTTACTGTACGCGGCGCCCAAATTATTATGAAGATCCGCAAAATTGGGTTTCATATCCGTTGCGCGTTTTAGGATGGCGATAGCGTCTTTATAATCGCCTCGCTGCATATAAGTGAGCCCAAGATTATTATACGCCTCAACCATGTCTGGGCTTTTTTCGATAGTAAACAAGAACTCAGTGATGGCTTCATCTAATAGTCCTTTACGCAAAAACAATAGTCCGATTTTGCTGCTAGAGACCATGTGGCTTGTCGACCTTATCTTATCGCGCATGAAGAATAGAAGTTCAAGTTCCCAAGCGATTTCGTTATGATAATTTTTCAGAAATTCGTTGAAATCGTCAGGGCCTTTCCCTTTACCGCCTTCGTATTTTTTCTTTTGAACAAGAATTACCCTGCCGGCCTCAAAAATTTCAGACTGTACCATCAGATCATTCAGACTTCCTGACGTCTGTATATGAAAAATTTTCCCGCCCGCGTATACGTTGCTGTTGATTCCGATTTGATCCATAAATGCCCCCGTGTAATTTGTAGCAACAGAAGATAACACTTTTATATTCGATTTCACAAGAAAATTATTTGTTTTCGGTAAAATTAGATTTGACTTTACTTATAAACAAATCTACTTTTGTAATATTTACATTAGAAATTATGCGTGAAGTGTTTACAAAATAACGTCGACATACAAACAGCCTATTTAAACAGGTAAATAATGTTGGTCAGATTTTTTGATAAACTTGCGGGATTTGACAGCGTTGAGATTGACAGGTTTTTTCAGGAGTCACCCGAAGCCACATCGCAATATGCTTCGTTGATGAATGATCGAAATGTTCATAACTCGGTCGTTTTTCTTTATTTCGTCATTTTTAGCCAGATTATCGTGGCGTACGGCCGGATAGTCGGTAACCTCGGATTTCCTTATTATAATACATTTCTCTCCGGACTGGCGCTCATGTTGATACTATTGTCGCGTTACTCCTTTTTTAAAACACATATCCGCAGTATCTCGCTGTTTTTGTTTACAGCATGGGCAGCTACATTTCCCTTTTTTATAATTCGCCTAGGGGGCTATGATTCACCGACATATCCGATTTATATACTAGTGATCATATATATAATTGCGTTCTTTTATTTTTCATTCTGGGAATACGTTTATGTGTTTATCCTGATATTTGGATCCAATTTAGCGATCGTCTTTCTACAGCAGAACGTGAATGCCGATGATTTTCTCTACCGTCAGGTAGTCATGCTGATGGCAACCGTTGCAGGTTTGGCGGCTTCGTACATAAACGTCAATCTGCGTCGAAAAGATTTTTACAATCAATTCAGCATAGGAAAAAAGAAAAACGAATTGGAAGCCGCATACAAACAACTTGAAACAACGGAATTACAATTAATTCAATCCGAAAAACTCGCCTCACTCGGGAAAATGACGGCCGGTATCGCGCATGAGATAAATAATCCGTTGGGCTTCATACACGGAAATTTAGAGAATATTGAAGGCTACTTGAATGACCTTAAAGAACTCGTTCGCCTTTACGAGACCTTCCCGAAAACGAACGATGACGTGAGCAGGCGTATTCATGCATTCAAACAGCAGATTCAATACGATTTTATTGTTGACGACCTGGCAAAGATAATCCAGTCGTGCGAACACGGCACATCGCGTATAGCGGAGATAGTGAATAAATTAAAAAATTTTTCAAGGTTAGACGAATCCGCAAAAAAACTCGTTGACATTCATGAAGGGCTTGACTCCACCATTGACCTTTTTGCTAGACAGAACCAACACATTACGATTACTAGAAATTATTCTGAAATTCCTAAAGTTGAATGTTACGCCAGTCAGCTTAATCAAGTCTTCTTTTCTTTGATCGAAAATGCAATGGACGCACTCGCACAAAAGAATGACGGCGGTCAAATTACGATTATTACCGGTATGGTAAGTGACGGGAACATAAGCCATGATGAGGAAAATTACAAAGTGATACGAATTCAAATTTCCGATAACGGCTGTGGAATTCCAGAGAGTATCCAATCCAAAGTATTCGATCCTTTTTTTACTTCCAAGGATGTCGGCGAAGGCAGGGGGCTAGGCCTCTCGCTTGCTTATGGTATTATGCAGCAGCACCGCGGTTGTATTTATTTTAAATCTGATCCGGGCCGTGGTACAGATTTTTTTGTGGAATTACCTGCCGCTTAATTTACTTCTGCAACATTCTCCGTCTAACATGCCGCACCGACGATTCCGTATAACTACGGCAAAGTTTTGGTGGTTTTTCCCCTCATATCCAAAGCAAAATAATAATATTGGTAATCATATTTATAGGTATATTCCAATAAATCTCATTGGCAAATCAATTTTGATAAACTACATTTAGTTGCCAATAGACGGAATTTAAGGCTAATTAACATGTTTCACGCTACCCGGCTGATTTAGTCTAAAAACTAAAAAATATGAGTTCATACGAAAAGCGCGACGCTTCCTCTCTGATGTTCGATCTACGAAATTTCACGCCGACTCTACAGAAATTTGAACAGGATGGACCTGACCGATTTTTATCATTTCTTCAGTCTATAACAGTAGATGCATTGAAACTTTTGAAAATCGTTGAAGGACGTGAGCGTTCATATTATACTTCAACAGGTGACGGGTTCCTTTTATGTTTTTTCGGAGAATTCCACTATGTATCTGCATTTCTTTTTGCACTGGTTTTTGAGAAAGTAGCGAGCGCACGCGTTAAACAATTTGAAAAAGAAAACGGATACCCGCTTGGATTCGGCATGGGTCTGGAAAGCGGATCATTGCGCGGTGTTCAAGTAGTGGAATCCGACAGGCAGGTGGTTACGTACATTGGCCAAGTAATCAATACCACAGCCCGTATCGAGTCGGTTACGAAGATGCTATCGCGAACCAATCTGATAATCGGACAGGAGATGAACCAGAAATTGGTCAAATTGCTATTCAATGCAGACTATTCGGAACTGATAAATCAGACATTAAATGCTAAAAACTCCGAAGAAGCGGCAAAGATCATTCTGAAGATGAATGAGCTTAATCAAAAGCTGCTTGTTGCCTACATTTTTGAACATAATCTGAAAGGTGTGGAGAGCGCTCAGCCGCTTTTCAGGCTTTCACCCAGTCTAGCTCAGTCAGAAAAACCCGCCGTGAAAGATATGATCAAAAAACTAACCGAAATTCTAAGGATAGATTATAGCATCCTGACAAAAGGTTTTGATGAAAAGTTCTGGCAAAAATAGTTTTCCTTCCATTCTATCCTAACATACTAATCACCTTATTACGAATTTGTGATCAATGGTCAGTAAAACATGACGAATGTCATTGACAAAAACTCAATGCGTATGTATTTTTTGTTGGGTTTCGTAGTTTAACAGTTTTCAGTTATTTTGTTGGAACTGCATTGTTCAATATTCACCTGGCCGGAGTTTTGTAATGAAATTTGTGCTATTCACTCTGCTGTTAGTTATAACCGCTATAGCCTGCATGAATCATAACGATTCAGGCGCAAGCACGGGCACGGGAAATAACTATCCGACTCTTATTCGAATAGGATTATTCAGCGGCCTAAATGGCGTGACGATCACAGGGCAACTTGAAATATATCAAGACGTGTCGACTTTACAAGAGACATTTGAAACGCTGAATGATTTTCAAATAACGGGTGTATCAGGTTCAATTCAATTCTGGCTGACGGACAATGCGGGCTCCACGAACCTAAATACTTCAACCAAGAAGCTACTATTAGGAGCGGTCGAATCGAGCTATGCAGGCGCCCATAGTTTTGTGATTCAAACCGGAGCGAGATCCTCCGACTATACACATGCGGTTGTTTTTGGGGTGACTGACAACAAAAATATCGGAAAAGCGCAACTTCTGTTGCCTCTTCCGCCGGGATAAGAACGGATACAATCTATTGCATTCGATTATATCTATATCTATTTCAATGTTTGACAGGAAACTATTAGGCGAAAAAAATCCGTTACTCATTAAAGGGCGGTGAAGAGCTTGTGGACTGTGAATTAAACGAAATGGGGATGACAGATTAGCTTTCCCCAATATCAACTGACGCATAATACTAGGGAATAGAAATGCCGCGAGTTATCACGCATTCATTTATCAAAGTTAATCTACCTTTTATAACCCGTCTATCAGATGTTTTTCAGGCGGAGGAACAGATCGCTGTTGAATGGATTTCGCCGGAAGACAACAGGGTATCGCTATTCGACGGGCTATATGAATATGAACAGAATACAAGCGAGACTTTTACTGTTAGAGGTAAGCCGGGTTTTTGTGCTGCCGTTACGGAGGAATTGGATAAGCAAGGCAGAATTGTAGATAAGCGCCCACAGAACCCATCGGTTAAATTTTGGATTCACCTCAGCGGAAAGCGCGCTTGATTATATGAATTTTTGTTACCAGAATGCAGAGGTTTAATGAAAAGATTAGTATTCTTTCTGAGCATTCTGATGATAGGTGTAGAGTCATGCTCGCCAGTTTACGTACCAAACGCTGTAAACACTCCGCTATTCACAGGGCAAAATGAGTTTCATGGCGCGGGCTACATTAGAAATTTGACTTCTTGGGATGTACAGGTTGCTTTCACTCCATTGAATCATGTGGGCATCATGGCCAACGGCTCCGTTGGCAGTATGGAATTTTTTTTGGCGCCAGAACTCGGTAAAAGTAGGCAAGAATTTTTTGAACCCGGACTCGGTTTTTTTGGCAGACTTAATCCTGAAAATAATGTTCATGGCGATCTGTATATTGGTTATGGCAGGGGCAAAATAAAATCCAAAAGCGACTTTTTCGAGTCAATTATAAATGTAAACACAAGGACGACCGGGTATTTTCACAGGTTTTTTTTGCAGGCTGCATTCGGTGCGCCTAGCGGAACGAATGGCCCCTTATTGACATGTCGGCTAACCAAGATAGACTACTATAAATTCAAATCGAAGATTGCGGTCGTGCATAAAGACGAAACCGCTTATTTTGCCGAGCCAGCGCTGACAATTAAATTTGGACCTAAACCTTTCAAGTTTGTAATTCAGGGTATTTTTGCACAGCGAGTCGGGGGTGATAAAGACCTTCAATATGTGAAGACGCAATTGCTTGGCGGGGCAGAAATCCAAATAGGGCATTGAGCGTGCTTGAAAGCAGTTTGAATTATTTATGAAGTATCTGTTACTCCCTTTACGAGTTATTTATAAAATTTATTATCTGACGTATTTCGTTCTTTCATTTCTCATTTGTTACCCGATTTTTTATTATTTATTAGCCAGCCGCTCCCGTTTCCTCAAAGCATTTATATTGATGAGATGGTACGCTCTGGTTTGGCAGTTTTTTGCTTTTTCGCCGGTGAGGGTTCGCGCAGTTTCTAACATTCCCTGCAACGGCTCCTTTATTATTTGTGCGAATCATAGTTCGTATATGGATATTCCGGTGATGTACTGCGTATTTAAGAGGTATTTTGTTTCAGTTGGAAAAAAAGAAATCGAAAAATGGCCTTTGTTTCATATCTTTTATACTTCAGAAATGAATATTGCGGTTGATCGTGATAGCCCTAGCGCATCTTTTGATGCGTTCAAGCGTATGTTGACAGAAATTGACAAGGGAAATCCATTGGCGATTTTCCCTGAAGGAACTATTCCAAAACACGCGCCGAAACTAGGCGACTTCAAATCAGGCGCTTTTTCCATAGCTATTCGAAAACAAATTCCAATACTGCCCGTTACATTTGTGACAAATTGGAAGCGCTTGCAGAGAAGCGGTGTCTGGGAAGGGAAAGCCGGGCCAGGTTTTTCGGAGGTGGTTATCCATGAAATTGTGGACACAACCGGATTAACCAAGAAAGATACTGATGACCTTCAAATAAGAGTAAAGAAGATTATCAACAGGCCGTTGAAAGAACGTTTTGGTTGTGAAGTGTAGGTTAAATATTTCAGTTTTTTTATATGTTGTGAATATGGGAATCTTAAATCAGTCCCGCAGGTTGCATCTTAAAATTCGTTTTACTATAATGGGGGAGTGAAAATGATGCGGCGTACTGGCCATTCTTTGAGAAGTCAGATCTGTAGTTCGTTACCATTACCAGTCTAATGGAATCCTCTTTCCTGTTGCCCATCTCGAAATCAGAGAGGCGTTTCGAAATTAGCTTAACGTCTTCTGTCCCGCATAAAATGGCTTTTTGACAGACTTAGTATAATAAATTGAATTTAACACCAGCGGAAAGGAATCCGTATGTCTACGAAAGTGTTATTGGTCTATCCGGAAATGCCGGTTACATATTGGAGTTTTCGTTACACGCTCCCGTTCATTGGAAAAAAAGCAAGTATTCCGCCAATCGGATTACTGACCGTTGCGGCCATGCTGCCGAAAGATTTTGAAGTTAAATTGATTGATATGAACACATCGAAATTGACCGATAAGGATATATTAACTGCGGATATAGTATTTACTTCTACGATGCTGGTACAAAAACGATCGCACGAGAAAGTGGTTGAGATGTGTAACCGGTTGCACAGACCGATTGTGGCCGGCGGCCCTTATCCAACAAGCTCCTATGAGCAAATTTCCGGTGTTGATTATTTCGTCCTAAATGAAGCTGAAGTAACGTTGCCGCAATTTCTGAACGATTACAAGTCCGGTCGCGCCAAACACATCTACGCGGACGAAACCAAACCGGATATTACACGGACGCCGGCTCCGCGTTTTGACCTGCTCGATACAAAACAATACGCCATCATGGCGTTACAATATTCGCGTGGATGCCCATTTTCCTGCGAATTTTGCGACATTGTTTCCATGTTCGGCCATATTCCCCGCACAAAAACTCCCGATCAATTTGTAGAAGAAATGGACGGTTTGTACCGATCAGGTTATCGCGGTTCATTATTTATTGTTGATGATAATTTTATCGGTAATAAAAAGAATGTTAAGGAACTCTTACCGGCTATTTCTGAGTGGCAAAAGAAATGTGGTTTCCCGTTCACTCTTTTTACGGAAGCGAGCGTGAATCTTGCAGAAGACAGTGAATTGATGGATATGATGGTTGCCGCAGGTTTTAATATGGTATTCCTGGGAATTGAGACGCCGGTTAAAGAATCATTGGTGGAGACGCACAAAATGCAGAATATTAAATCAGATCTGCTTAAGAGTATACATACAATTCAGAAAAAAGGCATGGAAGTTACCGGCGGATTTATTATCGGATTCGATAACGATCCTGAAGATATTTTTGAACGGCAGATTCATTTTATCCAGCAATCTGGGATACCAGCAGCCATGGTGGGACTGCTTACGGCACTCCCGAATACGCAGTTATACAAGCGTCTGAAAACTGAAAACCGGTTGGTCGATCTTTTTACTTCAGGAAACAACACACATGATCTACGGCTGAATTTTGTGCCAAAAATGAATATGAACAAACTGGTCGACGGATACAGACAAGTGCTTTCGGAAATTTATAAACCAGGAAAATATTTTCATCGTTGTTTCACGCTGTTGAAGAAACTGAGGTCGCACCGCGGAGCAAAAAGACGGATACGTTTGCCGGAGTTGCGCGCGCTCATCATGTCGCTGACATGTCAGACTTTTTCGTTCTACGGGTTGCATTATATTAGATTTATCAGCAAGGTACTTTTAACCAGGCCAGCATCGTTTCAACTCGCCATTACGTTGGCTGTAAAGGGCCATCATTTCATGAAGATTACGCGCGAAACCTTAGCGGTGGCTAATCTCGGGGTTTATAAGGAGAAATTACTGGATGTATTCAGGCAAATGGTAAAAGAAAAATTTGATAACATTTCGGCCATCGATCTTAAAGAAATTATGGAAATAGTCGGAACGTATCGTGACCAATCGATAGCAGATCTCAAGTGGGAATTTGATCGGATTCATCGTGACTTTCAGCCTTACGCAGAAGAAGTACTGCAAAATTTTGAGCAAATGATGGATGAGATATTAGTCGAACTTTCAGCAAATAATCTTCAACCGATACGGCTACATTCGTAACAATTTGATTCCCGAACGATAGTTGAAGGGATTCTTTGGCATTACGTTCAAAGTGCATCTCATCACACCCAATCCAATGCTTGCCTAATATTTTTGTACTAATCAAAAGGAAGAATGGCATCGTAATACTAGGGCTGATTTGATTTTCATCGTGTTCATCACTGCCTTTTCTATTTGATTCCACAAATCTATTTGATTCCACAAAATAAATTTCTATATTTCCGCCGAATTTATATCGATTTAAATCAGTTCGGAGCTTCTATTCTAATGTCCTTCACGTCACAAGAGATACGCCGTCAATTTATAAAATTTTTTGAAGAACGTGGTCATAAGTTTGTTCCATCAAGCCAGGTTGTTCCAAACGATGACCCAACCTTGCTCTTTACGAACGCAGGGATGAACCAATTCAAGCCTATTTTTTTGGGAAATGAAAAACGAGATTACTTTCGCGCCGTCAATTCTCAAAAATGTATTCGTGTCAGTGGAAAACATAATGATCTTGAGGAAGTCGGTCACGACACGTACCACCATACTTTCTTTGAGATGCTTGGCAATTGGTCTTTTGGTGACTATTACAAAAAAGAAGCAATAGAATGGGCTTGGGAATTGTTAACCGGAATATGGGGCTTACCGAAGCACCGTTTTTACGCAACGGTTTTTCGTGACGATACGGAGGCTGCAGAATTATGGAAAAAAGTAACAGATATTGATCCTTCACATATTCAGCGTTTCGGCGAAAAAGATAATTTTTGGGAAATGGGTGACACGGGACCGTGCGGGCCGTGCTCGGAAATTCATATAGACCTGACAGAGCACGGTAATGGGGGCAAACTTGTCAATACCGGTTCTCCGGAAGTGATCGAACTCTGGAATCTCGTATTTATTCAGTTCAATCGTAATGCCGACCGTAGTCTTATTGAACTACCGTCCAAACATGTCGACACCGGAGCCGGATTTGAGCGCATCACGCGCGTGTTGCAAAACAAAAAATCAAATTATGATATTGATATCTTCACGGACATCATAAATGGCATTGAACGGAGCACAAAGAAATCGTATGAAAATGAACATTTCAAAGCATCATTCCGAGTTATAGCCGACCATATTCGTATGCTTACTTTTTCAATTACGGATGGAGCCATTCCCGGGAATGACGGACGAGGATATGTTTTACGGCGTATCCTCAGGCGAGCTGCATTGTACGGCAGAAAACTCAGCATGCATGAGCCATTTATTTATAACTTGGTTTCCGATGTTGTGAAATCAATGGGAGACGCTTTTCCTGAGATAAGAACACGCCAGTCTTTTGTAGAAAAAGTAATCAAAACCGAAGAAGAGAATTTTAATAATACGCTTGATCGTGGAATCGAAGTATTTGAGGATGTGGCAAGAAAACTGGAGAAAGCAGGGATCAAACAGATATCGGGAGAGGATGTTTTCAAACTATATGACACTTACGGTTTTCCCGTTGACCTTACACGCGTAATCGCATATGAGCGCGGGTTCACAGTCGATGAAAATAAGTTCGCCGAAGAGATGACAATACAAAAACAGCGTTCGAGGGATGAAGGAAAAAAAATATTTATTAACAAAGACGTGAAATGGCAAACTGTTTCTCAGGAAAAGAAATCTGTGTTCTTAGGTTATGAAACGCTTGAATGCGATGCGCAATTGCTCAAAATTAATCGGGATGGCAAACATCTCCAGTTGGTATTTGACCAAACTCCGTTCTATGCCGAATCTGGGGGACAGGTTGGGGATAAGGGATTAGTTAAATTTAAGGACATGGTTATTGAAATATGGGACGCGCAAAGGGTTGGTGATGATATTGTCCATTTTGCAGATGATACTTCCGGGATGGATCTCGAAAAACTTCGCACCGGGCATTTGATTGTATACGCACAACATCGTGAGCCAACAATAAAAAATCATTCTGCTACGCACATTCTTCACGCAGCTCTGCGACAGATACTTGGGGATCATGTTCATCAAGCCGGATCGGTCGTTGAACCCAATCGTTTGCGTTTCGACTTTACTCATTTTGAAAAAATATCCGATGAACAATTGAATAAAATTGAGCGCCTTGTTCAACAGAAAATATTCGAAAATATACCCCTCCGGCATCACCGAAATATTCCGATAAGCGATGCAAAAAAGATGGGAGCGCTATCTTTTTTCGGGGATAAATACGGGGACACGGTTAATGTTGTTCAATTCGGTGATTTCAGCAAAGAGTTTTGCGGCGGGACGCATGTTGGCTCTACCGGTTTTATAGGATTCTTTAGAATCACTTCCGAATCAAGCATTGCATCTGGAGTGCGGCGTATTGAGGCAATTACCGGAGATCTGGCAGAAAGGACTTTAGAGGCAGAGCATCAAATCAATGAGGAATTAAAGACATTACTTAATTGTAAAACCGAAGAGATTTTGGAAAAAGTTGAAGTGCTTACGAATAAAAAAAAAGAACTTGAGAAGGAGTTGATTCAGCTAAATCTCAAATTGGTTACTTCAAAACTTGATGAAATTCTTTTCAACGCTCAAAAGGTTAATGGGATTCGTGTTGTATCATCAAAGATCGAACTCCCGGATGGCGTTGAACTCAAAGAAGTTGCGGATACTCTTCGACAGAAATTAGTATCAGGTGTCGGCCTCCTGGCGTCAATAAGAAATGAGAATGTGATGTTTGTGTGTGTGGTAACAGATGATCTTATGAAACAATTTAATGCCGGTGTGATCGTAAAAGAAATTGCCAAAGTAGCCGGGGGCAGTGGCGGGGGCCGCCCACATCTTGCGACTGCGGGAGCTAAGGATCCTAGCCGTGTTAACGACGCTCTTAAAAGCTTATTTACAATGATTCAATAATCCTGGAAACAGATGAAGAAAAATAGGAAAGCAAATAGCAGAAACGAAGGGTCACTCGTGCCAAAAAAACTTAAAAAAGATCATGAAGAGCCGTCTATTAAGATATCAAGCAAGGGAAGGCTGAAAAGAATTATTGAAAAAAAAATTAAAGAATCACCGTATCTGTCGCAAAAAAAATCAACAAAAAGTGAAAACACGACACAGCCGTCTAATTTGATGATTAGCGTTTCTGGAATTCGGGGTGTTATCGGCGATGCTTTGAATCCGGAAGTCATTACGAAATATTCTGCGGCATTCGGCACTTGGGCCAATGGCGGAACGATTGTGATAGGACGCGATTCGCGGGTTTCAGGAGAATTAGTTAAAACGGCGGCCATAGCGGGTTTACTGGCAACCGGCTGTAAGATCATAGAGATTGGTGTTGTGCCGACACCGACAGTGGAAATAGCAGTCAAAAACCTCAACGCTCACGGAGGGATCGCTATCACTGCAAGCCACAATCCGGTTGAATGGAACGCCCTAAAGCTCATTGGACCAAATGGCTTTTTTTTAACTCCAACACAGATGGACGAGGTATTGGAATTAGCTCAACTGAACAATATCGAATACGTTGAATGGGATCGGATTGGGAAAGTTCAGTATTACGACTATGCCATACAAAATCACATTGATAGGATACTGGAGCTATCGTACATCGATGTTAACGCATTGCAAAAAAGAAATTTTAAAGTAGTAGTGGACAGCATCAACGGTGCCGGTGGGGTGATTGCTCTGAAACTCTTGACGGAACTGGGCTGTGAAGTGATTATGATCAATGAAGAAGCGCACGGTATTTTTCCGCGTAATCCGGAACCGACTGCAGAGAATCTAAGCGCTCTGGAAACTGCGGTAATGCACCACAAAGCGGACATTGGTTTTGCGGTTGATCCGGACGTGGATCGCTTGGCGATCATATCAAATAATGGAAAGGCTATTGGAGAAGAATACACTCTCTCCATAGTGACGGACTTCATTTTGTCTCATAAGAAAGGACCCGTCGTTGTTAACGCATCAACCACTATGGCCATAGATGACATTGCGGCAAAACATGACTCAAAATGCCATCGCACGAAAATCGGTGAGATACATGTATCTTCAAAAATGAAAGAAGTGCATGCAGTTATTGGCGGCGAAGGCAACGGCGGCGTAATATTACCTGATATCCATTTGGGAAGGGATGCTTTGACTGGAATGGCACTGATTCTGCAGTATATGCTTGAAAAAAAGAAGACAATTTCCGACAGCGTAGAGCTTCTGCCGTTTTATTTGATGAAAAAAGACAAAATCGCACTGAATAAGATCGACTCGGGTAAAATATTTGACAAAATTTTAAAAGATTATTCAAATGAAAAAATTGACCTGACGGACGGTGTCAAAATTGTTTTCAAGGAATCCTGGATCCATTTTCGTAAATCGAATACAGAGCCGATTGTTCGAATTATTGCAGAGTCAAAATCCCAAAAAGAACTTGATAAGCTAATTAAATCGTTTACAAGCTATTTTCATTAAGTATTTATGTCATCTAAATGCTCAAGAAATCCATTTTAAAGGAGTGCGGTCATGAAAAAACTAGCGAAATTGCTGTGCGTTGGTGCTATACTGTGTTATTTTGCACAGACAAATGCATACGCGCAAAAACCCTCATGGGTTGATAATCCCGGTATTTATTCATCAGAAAATTTTGTCGGTGTGGGTGTCGCTAAGGATAGTAAAGCCGATAAAGCCAGGGCAAAGGCTGAAAAGAAAGCCGTAGCAGGTATCGAAAAAATCCTAAAAAACAAATATCCAAAAAAAGAAATCAAATCGTCCGTGTCTTCCATTAGGATAGAGTCTTATTGGCAAGATCCTATGACAAAATATTATTATGTCTTAGCGCTATTGCCTATTGAGGCAATTGATAAGAATTATGCAGCGCAGAAAAAAGCTGATAAAGCTCGTTCAAGCGCGATGAGCGCACTTAAAATGCTAAATGCTCAAACCGCAGATCCGGATGTTGCAGTAATAAAAGTAGACGATGATGTAACAGACTCTGAAAGCGGATCAGGCGACATGGATGTGGAAGCGGCAGAAGTAGAGCAGCCTGCTGAAACTAAGGTTGAAATCAAAAAAGAAACAACTACCGTGAGTTCAGTCGCTTCAGTTGCAACTTCAAGCAATATGGCGGATGGAAGCACTGATTTTGCCAATAAATCTTTTGGAAGTTTTAAATGGAGTGACCAGGATCAGAACTCAAAATATTCATTACTCGGCGATGGCTACCTTACAGTAAACGTCGTTAGTGATGAAACATGGGATCCTAAAGAAGGAAATAAACGCGCCCCGCGGGTGGAGACTGTAGACGTCAAGGGGAGTTTTACGGCCATCGCAAAAGTAAAAGCAGATTGGAGTAAATACCGCGTTGGATTTGGAATTTGCGCACACAGCGGCAAGCAGAACATTATATCTAAAGTATTTTATAATGGATCGTATGTTTATCTTGAGGGATATGCAAATGATATTGACTTACCGCGGACAGAAAAACATGTTGAGCCCGTCAAAGGATTTGTATATATGAAATTGGTCAGATCAGCCTATTCCTGGACGGCATATTACAGTTCTATCGAGGATGACTGGGTGGAGATTGCGAATTTTGAGACCGAGTTTCCGGAAACCTGCAACGTCGGGGTTGTATTTCTCAACGATGAAGGAACCACTTCGGCAATGAAATTGGAGTTTTTGAAAGTTACGCAGTAGCCAAAACGAAAGTGTAATTTTGGAAAAGCAAGCTTTGTTTTCAAAGCTTGCTTTTTTATTTTCCAAATTGCTCCTAACCTTTTTAAAAATAATAAAAAAACCTCAAAAAAACTTGACAACCGCTTTTTTTTTCTATATATTGGGCACTCTAAAATAATAGCCTATCTTTCTATAGGTTTTTATTGAGTTTAAAATTACTCACGTGAGTGACTTGATTGTCATCCTGATACTGCAGGATACCTCCCGGTTAGTATAACGCGGATTTGTGTGTAATAATTTTAAATTTGCGAGAGTAACTCAATTGGTAGAGTACCTGCCTTCCAAGCAGGATGTTGCGAGTTCGAGCCTCGTCTCTCGCTCTTGCTGCTTGATTTGCAAGGCCTGTGTAGCTCAGCTGGTTAGAGCGCGTCCTTGGTAAGGACGAGGTCACCGGTTCGATTCCGGTCTCAGGCTCATCGGCGTTCGAATGAATTTGATTTACTTATGTGGACATTATAAACATGCAAGGAGACTCACATGGCAAAGGAAAAATTTAACAGGTCGAAACCGCACGTCAACATCGGTACGATTGGTCACGTGGATCACGGCAAGACGACATTGACGTCGGCGATCACGATGGTACAGGCACAACGCGGCATGTCGA
>WBUR01000020.1 GCA_008933615.1 bacterium
TGTCATAACTCCGCTTGTTTTCGTGCCATTTTCTTTTCGCCCCATTCCGCCGCGGCAAATGCGCCGACCGCCATGACGACCACCGCGAATACCAGCACGCCGTAAGGAATATTGAACCATTGCGGCAGCGTTATTTTCCCCATCGGCGTGGAATAATAAAATTCCTTTACGAAAGGAAATACGAATCCAAACATAAAAATACCGCCGAAGATACCCAAAAAATATACCATCGCGTCGATGCGGCCGGTAGAGCATGCCACCGCAGACGTTCCAGGACAATAACCCCCAACCACAAAGCCTATCCCCAGTAAAAGCCCTCCGACAATTTGCGGCGCAAGATAAGTTGGCGTGAGATACACCAGACTCAAATCCATAAAACCGATCCAGGATAAATAGAACACGCCTAACATGGCGGTCACGATCGCGCTAAACATAACTTTGAGAACGCTCATGTCGGTAAAATAGAACTGAGCGGCTAATTTTCTGCCGCTTCCAAACCCGGCGCGTTCCAGGAAAAACCCGAAACCGATGCCGATGATAAAAGCGACGATCAAACTAAATTCGTCGCCAAACATTTCGAATTTATAAAATGGTGCGTTCATGTCCATTGCCTCCTCACAAAGTAAGCCAACGCGTAAGCGCCGGCAAATACCATGATCATAAAAACCCAGCTTCCAACATTGAGAACGGCTCCGCCCGTCAAAGCCTGCCCGCTCGTGCATCCGCGCGCCAGTTTTGCCCCGATGCCCATCAGCATCCCGCCCGCAAATGCAAAAATGAGCCTTGATTTCACGGAGATCCTCGGTCCTTTTTCAACGGACATCTTGATTCTCCCGGCTAATGCTCCGGAGAGAAAACCGCCCACAATCACGCCGATCACTTCGAAAACAAGCCAGTCTTTAAACGGGCTTCTTGTTCCGTCGCCTAAATATTCCGAATAAAACTCATTGGACTGCGCATACGCCGGAGCAACTGCATTAACTGCAACAGCGGCCGTCGTTGTCATGGCGCCGGATGCGCCCAAGCCGCGTCCCATGATCACATAGGACAATAATAACACCATGCCAAGCCCGATGCCCGACAAATAAGGGTTCCAGTAAGGCTGCGGCTTCATGTGCGTATGTTCCGCCTCATGGCTCATTTCGTTCAATGTTACAGACATAGTTTACTCCTTTACTTTCAAAACTCTATTTTATCGTTTCTCTCGAAAACCATAGATTTGAATTTTCTGCGATAATCTGCGAAATCCGCGGGACATGAATTTATGTGCATATCCGGTTGACTCACAAATGGAAAAGATAAGTTCAGCCTGAGCGCAGTCGAAGGCTGATTTTACTATACTTTGTCATGGTTCGACTCCGCTCACCATGACGTATGTGAGTAAAGCGGATAAGCACATAAATTTATATTCTAGTCCAGTGACTGATCTGTCCGGCATACACGATCACAAATCTCAGCAAAAGCCCGCCGGTAATAACCATAATAGGCGCAATCGGCGTGTGATTGATCTTATGATTCACTGCCAGCAATTGAATGATCAGCGGAATAATGATTCCGGTGCCAATTACAAAAACCCAGAATACGGCCGCGTACGAACCGGTCAGAATTAAATGAATACCGTTCTGATGCGCTTCCGTCGATGATAACATGCCGACTATAAACAGAGCAAATATCAGCAATTCAAAAATCAGGAACGCGTTATCCGCTTTTGCCGAAAGTACGCGTTCGATATGATCGGTAGTTACTAAATGAACAAATGCCGCAGCCGCCGATAAACCCGATGTGAGAAAAAGTATCCACAACATCGAACTGCTCCATAATGGCCTGGCTCCCAAACCACTCAATAGCACGCCCGTATACATGCCCAATACCGCGCCTAATATCATATTCAAAATGCCGATATTTTTTATCAAATACGGATGCCGGTTAATTTTTTCAGAAAATTTGTCGAACAAATGAATTCGGTTGCTGAACGCTTCAGGTATGCTGACCAGCGTATTCAGAAGCAAGGCCGGGTAAACCAATATCAATATCCATGCGCCCCAAGACATCGGTGATGTTATTTGAAATGTTGTATACAGGCGCCAAACGTACAGCTTATGTTCCAGATCTAGAAATAATGCAAACATACCCAGACTGAGCATCGCCAGGCTGACATGAGGCAAATAAAACGAGGAAAAATAATCATGTTTATGATGGCCTTTTAAAGTGAAGTAACCTGAAATGATCATAAACCCGGCTACGAGTCCTCCCAAAAACAGATATACCGGAATTTCCCATCCCCAAATATGCAGGATCGGATCGATCATTTCATTCAGACGTGTGGTCGTTAGTTCTTCCATGTTTCCTCTAAGATTTCTGCCACTAAGACTCAAAGACACTAAGTTTCAATACTTTTTTCGTGGTTTTATTTAAAATTTTCTTTGTGCCTTAGTGTCTTCGTGGCAATAATTTATACCAAATAATAAATATGCGGCTTCGTCCCTGCTTCCGGTATCAACGTGCGATTCTTGCGTTCGTTCAATAACCGGCTCACTTTGCTGTTCGGATCGTCCAGATCGCCGAAATACATACAATGCGTCGGGCAAACCGAAACGCATGCCGGATCCATTCCTTTTTCAACGCGATGAATACAGAAGGTACATTTATCTACATATCCTTCGGGATGAATAAACCGCGCATCGTACGGACAAGATGCAATGCAAGCTTTACAGCCGATACACACATCATGATCCACCAATATGACTCCGCCGTAATTATGAATATGGCTCGCGCCCGTAGGACAGCAATACACGCACGGCGGGTTTTCACAATGATTACAGCGTTCGGATCGAATCTCAAGGTGCACATTGGGAAACTTTCCTTTCGCGGCCTCGGTAATCCAATCACGGTTAAATCCTTCGGGAACATTGTTCTCCGTTTTGCATGCCACGACGCAATCCATGCAACCTACGCATTTCTTGGTGTCGATCACCATAGCCAGTCGTGCCATCTTTACGCCTCCATTTCAAAAGTAACAAAATTGACGTTCATACCGGTGCCGCCCATCAGCGGATCTACTTGATATTTTGTAACAAGCCCCGCATCGCTTGCGCCGCGGCCAAATGCGCGTTTCAACATTTTCGAGTTGTGGCCGAAGCCGTGTACCATATAGACACAGTCCGTGCGGATCCTCTCCGTTGCTTTTACTTTTATTCGGTTGCTCACGACGCCGTCCTGATTTTTCAGTTTAATATAATCGCCGCTCTTCAATCCGTAACGCCGCGCAATATCATGATTCACCCAAACTTCATTCTCGTTCATCATATCCATCAAAACCGGATTTGAATGCGTGCGGCTGAAAGAATGAACCGGCGCGCGCCCGAACAGCAGCCGGAAATACCCGGCCGGCGGGCCCGGAGGAGGCGTGTATTTTGGAACCGGATCAAAACCCGCTTCCTGAAGCTGAAGCGAATAAAATTCGATCTTGCCGGACGGCGTGGGAAATTCTACAGGAACGCCTTCATCAAAGTAGATCGGTTTTTTCTCGCCGCGAATAATTCCATTTTCTTTAAGTTCGCCATAGCTGTACCCCGCGTTTGATAATCGCGTTTCAAGATATTCTTCGATATGTTTCCACGGATAATACGCTCCCAGCCCTAATTTTTCTGCGAGTTTCTTCGCCATCCACCAATTTGGTTTCTGCTCGTGCGGCGATTCTACGGCCGGCTGACGCAGAGCAATAAAAGGCTCGCGGAACCATTCCACATTTATATCGTCATGCCTCTCCAAATATACCGATTCCGGTAGCACAACATCAGCCCAACCTGCGATCTCGCTTGGAATCACGTCCACGACGACCATCAGATCTAAATTCTGTATCGCCTTAATAGTTTCTTCTTCGTTCGGCAGCGCATGAAGTAAGTTGGTTGCATAGATGAACCATCCCTTGATAGGATAGGGTTTGCCTGTGATCGTTGCTTCGCGGATTCCGGTCGTGATGGTTTCATGCGCAAACGGATATTTGTGATCGGGATTATCAACTTTACCTTTATCTGATTTCGGATACGGAGGGTACGGATAACTTGGAACGTCCATGCTCACCGGAGTGTAAAATCCGCCCTTGCGGCCCCAGCTTCCTAACAGTGCGTTGAGCAATGCAATGCCGCGGCTGCGCTGAGCATCGTCGCCGTACCACGTGACGTGCCGCCCGGGATGAACCAACGTTGCAGGTTTGTATCTTGCCATTTCGCGCGCCGTTTCACGGATCTGATCAGGCTCAATTCCCGTTTCCGGATACGCCCATTCGGGCGTATAACCCTGTATCTCGGCGGCAAACTGTTCAAAGCCGAAACCGTATTTTTCTACATATTCTTTATCGTATAAATTTTCTTTTACCAATACGTTCATCCACGCCAATAGTAAAGCGATATCCGTTCCGGGCTTGATCGGCAAATAAAATTTCGCTTTGCTTGCGGCCACGGAATGACGCGGATCGACAACGATAATCGATGCGTCGTTTTCGATCGCATCTGCAAATTCTTGCACCTGCGTATTGTGCATATTCTCGCCGAGATGCGATCCGATCAACACAATACATTTGGCATTTTTGATGTCGGTCCTTTCTGGAGAACTCACGTCCTCGCCGAAGGTCAAGCGGAATCCTACGTCACGCGGGCCGCGGCACTGCGCAAAAGAAGGCGCGGCTATGTTGGGAGAACCGTAAGCTTTGATCGTATGTTTGAGAAAATTTCCGCCGATACCGTGACTGAAAAAGGCCAGCGACTCCGGCCCGTACGTCGTTTTGATTTTTTTCATTTTTTCGGCGATATAATCGAATGCTTCGTCCCAGGTAACTTCAACCCACTGCTCCTCGCCGCGCAAATTTTTTCTAATCAACGGCGATTTTAGCCGATCCGGATCGTAATGCGCGCCGACGCCGCCTGTGCCGCGCGGGCAAAGCCTGCCGCGGCTTAACGGATCTTCCGGATTGCC
Source organism: bacterium (assembly GCA_008933615.1). Classification (NCBI taxonomy): domain Bacteria; species bacterium. Next base: position 4,975 of record WBUR01000020.1, read on the forward strand.
TTCGACTTTCCAAAGCTTTCCGTCTTTCACATAAGCGATGGCGCCGCACTTCCAGAAACAAATGTCACAATAGGTCGGAATTTTCTGGATACCATTTTTGGCGGGGCTTTGATCCAGCGCGTGGACGATCGAATTGATAATCGTTCCCGATGCCGCTGCGCCAAGCGCCGTTCCTCCGCCGATCTTCAAAAATTTTCTGCGTGATAAGGCGTTCATATGCTTCCTGTCATTAAACCGTTACAAACCTGTAAGGTTTCCTTTTGAATTTAAGTTCAGACTGTTGGACATGTTCCTGGTTGCGTTTATTAGTTCTCTTTAGCTGTTAAACCTTACAGATTTGTAACAACGGTTTTTATTTTAAAACGAATAACCTACTTCAAATTCCATCTGGCTCATTTTTAATTTGATCGTCTGTTGATTCGGCATTTCCATTGGATTCGGGCCGCTGATCTCTTTGGCAAATCCGAACATGGCGGCAAAATTGACTTCATGTTTGTTGGCCAAAGCTTTGGAGAAACCGAAGGTCAAATGCTGCTCGATCACGCCTGGCGCGAGAATATTGAACATCATTTCTTCCTTCGGGATCGGCTGTTTACCGTAGGAATAGCCCGCTCTCCATGTCCAGCCTTCGCCCTTTTGCCATTGCGTACCGAGTTTAAAAACCGTCATATCTTCCCAGCCAAATCCGGCGCCGTTATCATCGCCGAGCAGTATGTTATTCTGGAAATCGGCCGGCACGAAAGGATTACTGACCGATTTGACGCCGCTGTAGAAAATCTGTTTGACATCAAATGTAAAAGACAAGGCGTCATTTACATTGTAAGCAACGCCCGCGGTCCAATTGGCCGGAATATCGAAATCGCCTTGTTCCGCAAAAAGGCCTGCGTACTGCTTAAATTCGCCCATGAATATCTTTGTCTGATATGCAGCGCCTACCGTTAACTGCGGCAGGATTTTGCCTGTGTACCCGACGCGGGCTCCCAAACCTAGAGAATTGCTATAGCCCATATCGGACAAATTATTATCATCGCGGGAAAAACCTGAAAAACTCAGCACGCCTTTAGCCTGAAATCGCTGATACGCAACAATGGCCGATAAACCCACTGCGTGTTTCTCATTGATCCTGCGCGCATAGGTCAGCCCAACAAATAACTGGCTAAGATCGACGCCTGTGGATGAAACCGAAGCGTCATAATAGGTCTGCGTGTGGTAATCCGTGTTCATTCCGCCGTTGCCGTAAATGGTGATATTATAGGTATTGCTGCCGTATGTACGGTTCACTCCTAACGAAGGAATGAAAAAGTAATTCGATTTGCTCTTAATCGTTCCGGGTGTTAAACCGAAAGTACCCATTTGCATCGAAGGGTTTCCGACAATCGTATATTGACGACTAGGACTGAACAGCGCTAAACCAAAATCATAGCTATTGCCAAGAAATGCCACACCGGCGGGGTTCGTAATGGACGACATACTGTTTAGTGGAAATGCGACACCCGTCCCACCCATGGCTTTGTGTTTCGTTCCATACCCATGTGAGAAATAACCGTCCGTGGCCATTGCCATACTGGTTATCATCAATAAAAACAATATTCCAGTTGCTGTTTGTTTACAGTTTTTCATAGAACTACTTCCTACCTCCGTTATGTTTGATTGACCAGATGCCTTTATAATTACATCTGTTTAATAGCTAAGTGATTATTTAGTAATATATTAACCACACTTTGATACTTTTTTCACTATTAGTTTAGTAAAAAATTTCTCCCGAAACAATGACGTAGGTCATGTTTTTACCTAAATATTATCAGGTTTTAATGCGACAAAAAAAGTGAGGATCCTAAATGTGGGAGTGTTGGGGTTTATTACGCTTACCCGACATCCATCCATTTATGGACCGGTGAGAGTTTTCTTGAATTAAATGTATTGTGGCAATATTCATTGGTGTGCGGATTATAGGTGTAATCTTTTCCCCAAGTCTCAAAATTAGTCACAACTTCCTGAAGCGATCGGATAATATAGTTTACTTCATCATTCGTCATGATCGGATGAATCGACAAACGTATCCATCCCGGTTTTTCGGACATATCGCCGTGATCAATTTTCTCGGTAATTTTGTTCGATACATCCTGCGGAATATGAAGCAGATAGTGCCCATAAGTTCCTGCGCAAGAACAGCCTCCGCGGGTCTGAATGCCGAAATAATCGTTTAGTAATTTCACCCCGAGATTATAGTGCAGGCCGTCAATATAAAACGACACGACCGCCAGGCGGTCTTTTGTTTGCGCAGCAAGAATATTTAACTTATCAATTTTTGGCAATTCTTTGAATAGGATATCGACTATTTCTTCTTCGCGACGTCTCATCGATTCAACACCCATTTTTTCCTTTAGCCTTACGCATAATGCGGCCTTGATCGTCTGCAGAAATGGAGGCGTGCCGCCGTCTTCACGCGCTTCGATATTATCCAAAAATTTATGCCCGCCCCACGGGTTAGTCCAATCAACCGTTCCGCCGCCCGGCTGATCCGGAATTTTGTTAGTGTAGAGCTTCGAATCAAAGATCAGCACGCCGGGTGTGCCGGGACCGCCTAAAAATTTATGAGGAGAAAAATAAATTGCATCGAGTTTTTCCAACGGATCTTCGGGATGCATATCGATCTTGACATACGGAGCGGAACAAGCAAAATCGACAAAACATAAACCGCCTGCCTGATGCATGATTCGTGCAATTTTATAATAAGGCGTTTGAATCCCGGTCACATTGGAACATGCTGTAACCGAAGCGATTTTGGCTTTTCTGTTCTGGTACTTTTTAAGAATCTCATGCAGGTAATTTAAATTCACCGCGCCGTGTTCATCCGGCGGAATACATTCCACATCCGCAATCGTTTCCAGCCAGGAGGTGTGATTGGAATGATGTTCCATGTGAGTCACAAATACCACCGGCTTCTCTTCGTCGGGAATTCGAACGTATTTCGACATTTGCTCCGGCACGCGCAGACCAAGCATACGCTGGAATTTAGCGATAACACCGGTCATGCCCGAACCTTGCGTAATGATGACGTCATTCGCGCCGGCGTTTACATGCTTCTTGATGATCTCATGCGCGGTATGATACGCTTCAGTCATATACGTACCGGTCACCGTTGTTTCTGTATGCGTATTCCCCACAAAAGGGCCAAAGTCCTTCATCATCCGCTCTTCGATCGGCGCATACATCCTGCCGCTTGCTGTCCAGTCCGCATAAATCAACTTTTTTATACCCTGAGGCGTCTCAAAGGTCTGATCATAACCGATCACGTTGTTGCGATAGGACTCGAAATATTTTTCCAGCGAACTCATACCACGAAGATAAGGAAAAAATCCGAATTGAAACAATGACTAATTTTGATAAGTGAACAAAACCTGCCGATTGTATTTCATGTCTGCAAAGGTAATGTATTCATCATATTTCCATTATTTGCTCATAACAATTCTTAACTATATTGACCGGAAGGAAGGAAGTAATTTACTATGATTAAACAAATTTGGTTAGATAACATCACACGTTGGGACGTTCTCTTGTTTCGAATCATATTCAATCGTAACGGAAAAATGCTGCTTGATCGGTTTTTTTTAATGATATCAAAAAGCGCCGACGGTTATCTTTACGCCATCGCAGCCCTATTATTCTTCCTAATTGAACCGCGAACCGGAAATATGTTTTTCACATCGGCCATTTTTGCCTTTGGACTAAAAGTTGCACTCTACCTTGTGATCAAACGTTGGGTGCGGCGTAAACGTCCTTTTGATAATATTGCCGGTATCCGATTCCTGATAGCTCCGCCGGATCAGTTCAGTTTCCCATCCGGCCATACTTCAGGCGCCTTTCTATTCGCCGTTCTATGCGGACACTTTTTCCCGATAATCTCTGTTCCCTTACTGCTATGGTCAACGCTCGTTGGCATCTCCCGCGTCTACGTGGGCGTCCATTATCCGACCGATGTGCTCGCAGGTTCCATACTCGGAATTCTTTGTGCAAAAGCAGGACTTCTGACCCTCTAAAAACTCCTACCCTGATTCCTTTCATAGAAATATTTTGCATTTACACGATGGTTACGATAAATTGGCGTTATACATTCGCGTGTCAACATGTCGAGTAGAAAGTTCCCGCATGAAAGTGATCTTTTTTCTTTATTTGTTCCAGAATCCATACCCGGTCGAACTTTGCAACCAATGGAATGCGCTATACGAAAAGATACAGTACGGATCGGTTGATCGTAAAGAAAACGGAAAGGTGCTCCGTCACATTGTAAAAGAACTCCGCGAATTACTCTCCGTTCCACAAGATTCCATTTTTTATTTTCCAATCGAAGGTTATAATGTTGCGTCCGTCGGAGGTAACGGGAGCGGATTTATCGAGCGAAAATACAATTTCCTGCATGGCAATGCGCATCGCGGCCATCCGGCGCATGATATTTTCATTCATGACGCCGATCAAAACGGGTTGGATGACAATACAGGAAAACCGGCTTACGTCCTTGCGATGACCGATGGAATTGTTTTGGGCGCAAAAGCCGACTGGACGGAACAGGACACCTTGCGCGGCGGAAATTATCTCATGCTTTACAATCCGAACCTGGACCGCTATTATTATTACGCACACAACAATCAAATATTAGTTCAAGTTGGCGATATTGTTCAGGCCGGAACGCGCATCGCCACGGTTGGGCGAACCGGGCGCAACGCATCTCCAAAACGCTCGTCCACGCATCTTCACCTGATGGTACTGCAAATCACCGACGAAAAAGGAAAGCCGTATAATTATTACCAGGAACTCGTAACGGCAAAAAGAATGGAAACACAAAATTAGTTATGTCATTATTTCACGAAAACGAAGAATCCTATTCTCCTGCAGAAAAGAAACCACGTGCGCCTCTCGCGGAGAGAGTTCGTCCCCGGCGCTTGATGGAATTCGTCGGCCAGAAGCATCTCTTAAGCGAAGGCAAAGCGTTGCGCGCTCAAATCGTGTCAGGCCAAATGGTATCGATGATATTCTGGGGTCCGCCCGGTTCCGGTAAAACAACGCTTGCGCGGATCATCGCAAAAGAAACCAAATCTAAGTTTGTTGCCATCAGCGCGGTGGATGCCGGCGTGGGAGAAGTTCGCAAGATCATTCAAAACGCCGAATCATTGAAAAAGCAGACCGGTGAACGCCTGATGTTATTCATCGACGAAATTCATCGTTTCAATAAATCCCAGCAGGATGCGTTGCTCCATTCCGTGGAGGAAGGGACGATCACCCTGATCGGCGCGACTACGGAGAATCCGTCATTTGAAGTAATTAATGCCCTACAGTCACGATGTAAGATTTACCGGTTAGAAGCCTTAACCGCCGAAGATCTCAATCAGATATTGCAGCACGCCCTGACTGACGACGAGTGGCTGAAATCAAAACAGGTCACGATTGAAGACAAGCAAACCCTTTTTTTCTACGCCGGCGGCGATGCAAGAAATTTGCTTAATACACTTGAATTGAGCGTTCAAATGACCGAACCTTCGGCGGATGGATCTGTTCACTTAAAAACGGAAGTGATCGCGGAAGCGTATCAGCAAAGAAATATTCATTACGACCGAGCGGGTGAATACCATTACGATATGATCAGCGCCTTTATCAAGAGCCTTCGCGGCAGCGATCCGGATGCGGCTTTGTACTGGATGGCAAGAATGCTGGAAGGCGGCGAAGATCCGAAGTTCATCGCGCGACGTTTGATCATTCTTGCGTCCGAAGATATCGGTAACGCCGATCCGTACGCGTTGACGCTGGCGGTTTCAACCTTCGCCGCCGTCGACTATATCGGCATGCCTGAGTGCAGACTCAATCTCGCGCAGTGCGTTACTTATCTCGCCAGTTGCCCTAAAAGCAACGCCTCGTATCTCGCTATCAATCAGGCAGCAGAAGATGCCCGCAGTGAAAAGGCTTTTGATGTGCCGCTTCATTTACGTAACGCTGTAACAAAATTGATGAACAAAATGGATTATGGAAAGGGTTACAAATACTCCCATGATTTTAGTGATCGTGGGGAGACCCACTTTGCAGAACAGGATTTCCTTCCTCCCGAACTGAAAGAGCGTGTTTATTATAAGCCGACAGATAACGGGATGGAAAAAAAGTTTAAGGAACGATTGGAAAAAATATGGAAGAAGAGACAAAATAACGGATAATTAAGAACCTCAAGGATCACCCAATTAACGAGGTGTTCCGAAGGAACGGGGGATCAAATAAGGACTCATGCAAAATCTCAAAATTCAACGTATTCATCCTGACGCAAAACTCCCGGAATATGCGCATCCCGGCGATGCGGGACTGGACTTGTTTTCCGTTGACGAAGCGGTGATTCGGCCTGGTGAATCCAAACTTATCGGAACAGGCATCATTATCGAGCTACCGGAAAATACGGAAGCGCAAATTCGCCCCCGAAGCGGCCTGGCATTGAAGCACCAGATCACCGTTTTGAATTCTCCAGGTACGATCGATCACGGTTATCGCGGACAAGTTGGCGTCATACTGATCAATCACGGGATAAAACCATTTACGGTAGAATCCGGAATGAAAATTGCTCAAATGGTCATTGCACCGGTGATGTCGGTTAATGTTATAGACACAGGCACCCTGACCGAGACGAAGCGCGGCGAGGGCGGATTCGGATCAACGGGAACCTAATTCACAATTTAAAATTTTGAATTTTAAATTGTGAATTCAATACAAAATACTATGAAGTTGAACATTTTAAAACTCGGTTTATCGAATTACGCATCCACATGGAACTTGCAGAAAAAACTTTTTGATCTGCGGCTTAACGGTCAGATCGAAGATACGCTGGTGCTGTGCGAACACCCGCACACCTACACCGTGGGCAAGAACGGCGTGGATAATGTCGGCAAACATTTGCTGATGAATAAAGACGAACTCGAGCAGAATAATATTTCGGTCTTTGAAATCGACCGCGGCGGCGACATTACGTATCACGGCCCGGGGCAGATCGTCGGGTATCCGATTCTGAATCTGAATAACTATTACCGCGATATGCACCGTTATCTCCGGGATATCGAAGAAGCGATAATACAAACTTTGGCTGTTTTCGGCATTACAGGAAAACGGGTTGACACCGTCACGGGCGTTTGGGTTGACACGCCGCGCGGAGTAGAAAAAATATGTGCCATCGGGGTTAAGGTAACCCGCTGGATCACTATGCACGGATTTGCGCTTAACGTAAATTCCAACCTGGATTTTTTCAACAATATCGTTCCATGCGGTATTACCGACAAAGGCGTTATCTCTATGGAGAAAATAGCAGGAACTCAAGTAGAGTTATCAAGAGTTGAGGAAAATATTATAACGTCTTTTGAGAACGTATTTCATGTCAAATCAAAAATCGTTAATAAAAAACATTTAATTAAAGCGGAGTCTTTCCATGAATAATAATTTCAAAATCAAAACTTTCAGTTTTACTGAATCTTCCTGTTGCGCTGTGGTATGTTTGTTTCTATTTACGGTTGCCCTCGGCGCGCAGAACCCGGAAAAAGCAAAAAAACATTTTGACAGCGGGAGAAATGCCTATCTAAAATTCACCTTTGACGATTATAAAGAGGCTGTCGGACATTATGAAAAAGCGCTGGCTGAAGATTCCAACTTCGCTCCGGCCTATGCGGCTTTATCTGAAGCGCATGCACTTTTAGGATTTGAACTTGAAAACCTGGGACAACCGGCTGAGAATCATTACAGCAGGGCTCTGACGAATGCGCAAAAGAGCATGGACAAGGATTCTACGCTGGCTATGGCATACCGCGCAATGGCTCAAGCATGTTTAAATGTTAATCCAAAAAAATTCGGCCAGCTTATTTACGAGGAATTGACCCGTGCGCTGGAACTGGATTCCACCGATGCCGAGAGCCACTATCTTATGTGGCTTCACACGGATAATACCAATACAGAAAGCCCGTGGATCACCAAGTCGATCCGATTCAATGATCGCTTCTTTCAGTCTCACTATAGTCTGGGATTATTATGTGCAAAGCAAAAAAATTTCGAACAAGCGGTTGTGCATTATAAGAAATGCGCCGAGATTAACCCGAAAAATTATCGAACCTACTTTTCATTGGGCAATGCTTATTCTCAACAGAAGAAATACGATTTAGCAATTCCTGAATACGAAAACGCGCTCAAACTAAATAATAAAAACACGGAAGCGTACTTTTATCTTGGGTTGGCTTATTATTATAAGGACAACAACAAGAAGGCAAAAAAAAATCTGGAAAAATATCTGGAGCTGTCCCCTGTAACTACCTATCGCAAGCAGGCGGAAGACATGTTGAACGACATAAAACAACAATAGCCGATGGGTATAAGCCACCGGCTACTATTTAAAAACAACGTGCCGATTATTTTTGCATAATCACCTGAGAATGTCCTTTCGCCGCATCGGTCGCTTTGTGAGGTGCATCCGGTTCCCAGCCCAATATCCAAAGCATCGCAAAAAAGCCGACCACATAAGCTATAATAATATGCCACCCGTGCTTCAGCCACAAGCCAACCGATTTGGCTTCCGGGAAAATATTGGAAATGGCAACGCCTGCCGATGAACCGAACCAAACCATTGATCCGCCAAAACCAACGGCATATGCAAGAACAGCCCAATCGTAACCGCCTTGCTGCAGCGCTAATTTTGTCAAGGGGATATTATCAAAGATCGACGAGATAAACCCAAGCGCAAATGCAGATTGCCATGAAGCGGAAGGCAGTTCCTCCACAGGCATCATGGAAGCGCATAAAACAAGTGCCAGAAGAAATACGGTTCCTTTTACCGCGTGATTCACTTCACGCCATTCGGTTTTACAGAAAAGCGCACCGATGAAGATGGCAATCCAAACACCCGCCGCTGGAAAATCGAGTAGTACGTTGGTCGAAATCGCGCCCGCCAGAATCATGGCAACAACCAGTATTTTGACCCAGTTGATCTTGATGTCACCGGTTTCGGAAGCAACGATCGGCTGATACCCGAATTGTTGCTTGGATGCAAAAATACCAAAGGACAACAGCGCAACCGCCGCAGGTAAAAACGCCGGCATAACTGCAAACGCTGAAACGCCGTCGATCCACATCATCGTGGTGGTCGTATCGCCTACGACGCTCCCGGCGCCGCCCGCGTTGCTTGCCGCTACCATAGCGGCAAGATACCCGATGTGAACCTTTTTCTTGAACACAACCAGCGCAATAGTTCCTCCGATCATAGCGGCCGCAATATTATCCAGAAATGCCGACATGATCCAAACAAGCCACAGAAGAACAAAGCCGCCGACCCATCCCGACGGAAGCCAACTCGGCAGCAAGTCCGGTATACGCGATTCCTCAAAATGTTTTGCCAGAATGGCAAAACCCAATAGGAGGCCTAGCAAATTGATTAAGATAGATGCTTCGTGCTGAACATGTACAACAATGTCAAATCCGATAACCGTCAATTTATAAATCGTGATAGCGGCAAGTCCAGTCAACGCAACCTGTAAAGTACGATGGTGGTATAGTGCTACACCCAGTAAAGTCAGGCCGAACAGAATAAATTCGAAACGGATACCTAAAATAGCCGGCGCCGTCCCCTGCGCACCGTGAAATAACTGAGGTATCATGAGCAGTACCGCAGCGCCGCAAAGTAACACGAATAACCTATCAACGAGATTTAATTTCATACAAGCCTCCTAATATACTGTTTGATTAAATTAGACCGGACATGCGAAGCACGACCGCGATGAGACCGAATCCAATAATACCCATTAATATATAAAATTGCATTCTAGGAATCGGTTTTGCATTTGCTGTTTCGTTTTTCATTTGAATTTCCTTTCGTAGAACAAAAAATATTTCATCAACGTACAATGCTCTTGTGCGATTGATAAATAGTTGGACAAGTAATGAATAAAGCCATTGTTACGAAAAGAAGTGACTTAATACCACTCTATTAAAGCCGGTAATTACCTAATTCAAACCTCCCTTAAATTAAACAACCACAAAAGAATTTATGGATACACAATCACAATACATTCGGTTGCCGGGAAGTCGTCAATCCTCTAAGTGCAAATGACTTTAAACGTGTTTGAACATTGGGAAACAGGCGGGGCTCGGCTTTGCCGAGGACTGAAGATACTTTTTTCTAGAACAACTCTACCATGGGCATCCAGGCGCGCCCAAGATGTGTAAGATAAATAGATTTCAATTTTACGAAATGGTTGGAAAGTTATGTGATGTGAAGATTCCTTATCCGGCCGAAGATGATCCGCCGAGGTAACCTGTATAACCAAAGCAGAGGGATAGACCACATCGTTGACACTGAAGGATAACGTCGAATCAACCGAACAAACAGGCCTGTCTGCCTGTGTAATAGCCGAATAGCATATAAAGATATACGTAAGAATTACGGCTTTTGAAAACAATATTTTGATCGTATCTGGAAGTCTATAGTTCATAATACAATATACCCAAGCAGGGAACTTATGTCAATAGCAAACGCCCCAATTTATAAATAATGTCCTTGTGATTATTCAATTTTTTCGATAAAATTGGCGAAAAATCAGATGAACACCGTCAGTACAGAATATATTCATTGCAAGGAGATCCATGTCCATTAAAACACAGACTGCAGAAGTGAAACCTGGAATCCCGCCGGAAAAATATAAGCTCAAGGATTTCCCTGAACTCACGAAAGAGCGCCTGTTGCATGCATACAAATTGATGATCCTCTCCCGCCGTTTGGATGATAAAATGCTGCGTATGCTCAAACAAGGAAAAAGTTTTTTCCATATCGGATGCGCCGGACATGAAGCGGCTCAGGTTGCGGCAGGCTTTGCGATGAAACCGGGCAAGGACTGGTTCTATCCGTACTACCGTGATCAGGCATTGACGATGAGCGTGGGAATGACGGCGCAGGAAATCATGCTGTGTTTCCTAGCCAAAGCGGATGATCCCAATTCCGGCGGGCGCCAGATGCCTCAGCACTACGGACACAAACAGCATCGTATCGTATCTCAATCCAGTCCGACCGGAACCCAATTCCTTCAGGCCGTCGGCTGCGCCATGGGCGCCGTGAAGGAAAAAACGGACGAGATCGTGTACGTTTCATCCGGCGAAGGCACCACCTCCCAGGGTGATTTTCATGAAGCGCTCAACTGGGCCAGCCGCGAAAAATTTCCCGTTATCTTTTTTATTGAAGACAATAAGTATGCGATCTCCGTTCCGATCTGGCAGCAAACAGCGGGCAATTCCATATTCAAGATAGGCGCCGGATACGAAAATCTCAATTGTTTTGAAATGGACGGAACCAATTTTCTGGAAACCTATGCGACGGTTAAAGAGGCGTCCCAAATGGCGCGCAGCGGTAACGGGCCTTGTTTGGTCGTAGCGGACGTGATACGCCTGCTCCCGCATTCGTCATCCGATGACCAGCGAAAATACCGCAAGGAAGAAGATCTCGCCAAAGACCGCGGACGCGATCCGATCGAGCAAATGTCGCTCTTCCTGATTAAAAATAATATGATGACGGCAGCCGAAGACAAAACGTTCCGCGAAATTTGCCACAAGGAAGTAGACGACGCTGCGGAGTGGGCAGAAGCACAAGCTTCTCCGGAAAAAATTACCGCAACAAAATTTGTTTTTTCGGAAGAGCCCGATGAACTGGAGTATGAAAAATCTAAACCGTCCGGAAATCCTATCGTTCTGGTCGACGCCATCAATCATGCGATGGCCGAAGAGATGGAACGCAATCCGAAAATGATCATGTTCGGCGAGGATATCCAGGATGATAAAGGCGGCGTCTTCACCGCTACCAAAGGGTTATCAAAAAAATTCGGTAACGATCGCGTGTTTAATTCTCCCCTCGCGGAATCAAGTATTGTCGGAACCGCCATCGGCCTGGCCACGCGCGGATGGAAGCCGGTGGTGGAAATTCAGTTCGGCGATTACGTGTGGACCGCAATGATGCAGATCCGTAATGAACTTGCCACCATGCGTTACCGCTCCAATAATAACTGGGCATGTCCCCTGGTTATACGTATTCCCATCGGCGGATATATTCACGGTGCGTTATGCCATTCGCAAAATATCGAATCGTTTTTTGCTCATATTCCCGGCCTGAAGATCGCATTGCCTTCGAATGCCGCCGATGCTAAAGGGTTGCTCAAAACCGCGATCCGCTGCGATGATCCCGTATTATTTCTCGAGCATAAAGGGCTGTACCGACAGGGATTTGCCCAGAGTCCCGAACCCAATGCGGAATATTTATTGCCTTACGGTAAAGCGGTTGTCAAACGCAAGGGCGCCGATGTCACGATCGTCACGTACGGAATGATGGTATCGAAATCAATCAACGCTGCAAAAGTTGCAGAAGAGAAACACGGCATCAAAACGGAAGTGATCGATCTCCGGACCATCGTTCCACTCGATGTGGATACGATCATAACCTCGATCAAGAAAACAGGAAAGTGTATTGTAGTGCACGAGGACTGCGAATTCGGCGGATTCGGCGGCGAGATCGTCGCGCAGATCATACATCAGGGATTCGAATATCTCGACGGCCCCGTCCGGCGTGTTGCAGCAAAAGATTCTCCTATTCCATACAACTGGTTCCTCGAAGAAGTCATTCTGCCGCAAGATCAAAACATTGTTCATGCGATCGAGACATTGGCGAAGTATTAACCCCTTTTCCTTTTTCACTAATGTGATACCAGATTAACCGGTTATCTGATATTTCTATTTATGAGATATCATAAGCATTTAATTAAAGTAACTGCTCATCATCATATTCCACAATGCATCGGTTTTTAGTCGCCATTCGCCGAAATATGTATGTACGTTCTATTTAACTTTATTATCTTGATTCAGATTTTTTAAAAACTTTATATGTCAATAGCCAAATTATGACTGATTATCCACTTTTGAACATCGACAACGTCGTCAAACGCTTCAACGGATTCACAGCGGTTGACCGGATCAGCTTAACTATTCCTCCTAAAACGATATTCGGCCTCCTCGGCCCGAATGGCGCCGGTAAAACAACGCTCATCCGCATGATCACTCAGATCACCATGCCGGACGAAGGGCGAATTTCGTTTAAAGGCGAAAAATTGAATTCGATGCATTCGGAGGATATCGGTTATCTTCCCGAAGAGCGCGGATTATATAAACAGATGAAAGTCGGCGACCATATTATTTATCTAGCGCAATTACGCGGCCTGACTGCGGCCGATGCAAACAAAAAGGTCCGCGCCTGGTTTGAAAAATTTGAGATCAGCGATTGGTGGAACAAAAAAATCGAAGAGCTTTCCAAAGGTATGCAGCAGAAAGTTCAGTTCATAGCCACAGTAGCGCATGAACCGGAGCTTCTGATCTTCGACGAACCTTTCACCGGCCTTGACCCGATTAATGCCGATCTGATTAAAGATGAAATTTATCAGCTCAAAGAAAAAGGCGCGACCATCATTTTTTCAACGCACCGCATGGAGCAGGTGGAAGAAATCTGCGACGCGATCGTATTGGTCAATAAAGGCAAAAAGATTCTCGATGGCGGCGTAAAGCTGATCAAACAGCAATTTAAGAAGAACATTTATAAAGTGACATTTGAAGGCGCTTTACCGGCCATTCAACATCCGGATTTTACAGTCATTAAGAGTTCCGGTGAAGAATTACTCATCCAGACCAAGACGCACAATACGCCAAACGAATTGCTGACTTTTTTGATGGATAAAATTGAAATACATTCATTTCAGGAACTCCTGCCAACGCTCAATGAAATATTCAAAGAACAAGTAACACAGGACGGCCATGAATAAATTACTGCTTATCATCCAGCGCGAGTACGTCAGCCGTGTCACCAAAAAATCGTTTATTCTAACGACCCTGCTCGTACCCGTCGGGCTTGCCATATTACCGGCCATTATTTTTTTTATGGCCCGCTCAAATAACGTAGACCGCGTGGCTGTTGCAGATGAAACCGGATTATTTGCCGGTAAACTTAATAATTCACGGTTGATCGCTTTTGAATTTGAAAATCAGCCGATGGAGAGCCTCAAGCAAAATTACAAGAAAAAAAAATACGACGGCATCCTCCATATTCCGAAATTTGATCTGGAAAATCCGAAAGGCATACGGTATTATTCCAGCCGAAGTCTGGGTTTTAATGCAAGTTTTTATCTTCAGAGCGAACTCGCACGCGAGATCGAAAAATTAAGACTCAACAAAGCAGGCCTTGATGAAAAATTTATTGAAAACCTCAAATCAAAGATGTCGATTGAAACCATCATACTAAGCGAGGAGGGCGAAAAATCGGACAATAAAGTGGTCGCGCTCGTCACCGCTTTTATTATGGGAATTATTATCTATATCACGCTGATCATTTACGGCGTCATGGTGATGAACGGCGTCGTTGAAGAAAAAGCGAACCGCATTATGGAAGTGATCGTTTCCTCGGTTCAGCCCTTTCAGATGCTGATGGGAAAAATCCTAGGTATCGCGGCAGTCGGCTTAACGCAGTTGGCCGGCTGGACCATCATAAGCGTTGTTCTTGGGCAAGTTGCCTTTGCTGTATTCGGCGGGCAATTGAGTAATGTTCAAGCCGACACACTTACGCAAAGCGGTATCAATGCGCGCGACGCCGAAGCGATGGCCGTATTCATGAAAAATATCGACAGTATTAATTTCACCGAGTTATTCGTTTTGTTTATTTTTTATTTCTTCGGCGGATATTTGTTCTACGCATCGCTTTACGCCGCAGCCGCTTCCGGCGCCAACGATCCCGGCGACGTGCAGTCGTTGTCTTTTCCTGTCACTATTCCTATTATCGTCGCTTTTTTTGTTTTGCAGATCGCGGTCAACGACCCAAACGGTGCAGTTGCTTTCTGGGGTTCGCTGATCCCTTTCACTTCGCCAATCGTCATGCTTGGACGAATTCCTTTCGGCGTACCGATTTGGCAAACGCTCTTATCCATGGCCTGTCTGATCTCCGGCTTTTTATTCACCACGTGGATTGCTGCAAAAATTTATCGTGTCGGCATACTTATGTACGGCAAAAAAGTGACGTTAAAAGAATTGGGGAAATGGATCTTTTATAAGGGATAATGCAACATCCCGCAGATTTCGCAGATTCCCGCAGAAAATTTTTTATTGAGCAATTCGCGCTATCTGCGGGAACATTTTCTTATATGTTTTATACGTTTACTTTGTTATATTGCTTCTGATTAACCCACAAAAACATTTCCACTCATATAGGAGAAACCATCATGAAAAAAATGTATCTCTCTCTTTTGGTATTGCTTGCCGTTTTGTGGATCAGCGCGTGCGGCGGAAGCACGAAGGGCGTGATTAACGCCGAGAATAACAAAGTTGAAAAGAACGAAACGCTGAAAGCCGGCGAATTTTATCAATACGAGATTGTCATTGAGGACAAAATGAATGCGATCTCGGTTGAAGGCGAGTGGCGAGTGCTGGACGGCGGCGACCGCAAGGCTAATGTATTTGTCATGGACGAGGAAAATTTCCTGAAATTTGACAAAGGCGAACAATTCAAAAATTATTATTCTTCCGGAGAAAAGATCACGGATAATTTCAAGATCCGTCTGGTCGGCAAATACAAAACAGCCAAAACATTATACTATTTAATTTTTGACAATCCTTCCGAAGAAGACGACAAAAAGGTCGAATTCAAACTTCTCATGGATTACGAATGGGGCGAAGGAACCCGTTAACAAATCTGCTTATATATAAAGCCTGACGGCATCTAGCGTCAGGCTTTTTTTATACCGTTGCTTTTTTCGGCCGCTTTCTCTACATTCCTGCGTTTTAATTAACGAATTATTTTACCTTTGGAATATATCTTATCATGATCAAACGCGCGCTCATCAGCGTCTCAGACAAAACCGGGATTGTTGAATTAGCCAAAGCCCTGCACGGCTTAGGTATTGGTATTATCTCCACCGGCGGAACCGCTACGGCTCTGCAAACGGCCGGAATTCCGGTCATTAAAATTTCCGACGTCACTTCGTTTCCTGAAATGATGGACGGCCGTGTCAAGACGCTGCATCCCAAAATTCACGGCGGACTTTTGGCCCTGCGAAATAATTCCACCCACATGGCCGAAGCAAAAAAACACGGCATCGAGATGATCGATATGGTCGTCGTCAATCTCTATCCATTCGAAGCCACGATCTCCAAACCGGACGTGCATCTTGAAGAAGCCATCGAAAACATTGACATCGGCGGCCCTTCGATGATCCGTTCCGCCTCAAAAAATTATAAAGATGTCGTCGTGCTGGTTGATCCTTCGGATTATGCCAAAACGCTGGACGAACTCAAATCCGGCGGCAACGTCTCGCGGGAAACGCGTTATGATCTCATGGTTAAGGCGTTTGAGCATACCGCGCGTTACGATGGCATCATTTCAAGTTATTTCGGCGGGAAGCGCCCCGTTGCGACGAATGAATTTCCAGCCTCCATATCGGTCAACCTGAAGAAGATCCAGCATTTACGCTACGGCGAAAACCCGCACCAACTGGCGTCATTCTACTCGTCTGCCGCGCAGACGAAAAAATTTTACGAACAGCTTCACGGCAAGGAATTATCCTACAATAACATCATTGATCTTGACGCCTGTGTGCGTATCGTTTCCGACTTTGACAAACCGTGCTGCGTGATCGTGAAACACACCAATCCCTGTGGCATAGCTGTTAATAACGGTCTTCACACGGCCTATCAAAACGCTCGCGCAACCGATCCGGTATCGGCCTTCGGCGGCGTCATTGGTTTTAATGATAAAGTGACCGCGAAGATCGCGCAAGAGATCGGCGACGTCTTTGTCGAAGCTGTGATCGCGCCGGAATTTGATGGCGAAGCCTTGTCGATAATGGAAAAAAAGAAGAATATCCGCCTGATCAAATATAATTTTACTGAATCAAAAAAAGCGGCGGCACAACTTCCGGAAATCAAAAAAGCGTTTGACGGCTATCTCGTTCAGCATAGCGATAATCATCTCGTCAATTTTTCCGACAAGGCCCAATGGAAAGTGGTTACCAAACGCCAGCCAACCGTGGACGAAATGCATGCGCTGGAATTCGGTTGGCGCGTTGTCAAACATGTCAAATCCAACGCGATCGTCTATTCCTCGAAAGACCGTACTCTGGGCATCGGCGCCGGACAAATGTCGCGCGTGGATTCCGCCGAGATTGCCGTTTTGAAATCGAAAAACGCTAAACTCGATCTTAAAGGCTCCGCTATCGCCTCGGATGCCTTTTTCCCGTTTCGTGACGGTATTGACGCTGCCGCCAAAGCCGGCGCAGTCGCGGTGATACAGCCCGGCGGCTCAGTTAAGGACCAGGAAGTTATCGATGCGGCCAACGAACATAATATGACCATGATTTTTACGTCGATTCGACATTTCAAACATTAATTTTCATCGGAGCTTGTTCTGCTTATGGAAATCTTTAATATTTTCAATAACGAAATCGCTATCGACCTCGGAACTGCAAACACCTTGGTTTATGTCAGAAATAAAGGCGTCGTGATCAACGAACCGTCCATCGTCGCTATCAATAAGCGAAGCAACAAGCTCATAGCCATCGGTCAGGAAGCCAAAGAAATGATGGGCCGTACGCATGATGAAATCGTAGTCGTGCGCCCGCTCAAGGACGGTGTCATCGCAGATTTTGAAATGACCGAGTTGATGCTCCAGGAATTTATCCGCAAAGTCAGTCCGGCGCGGTTCATGGGTAAACGCGTCGTGATCGGCGTTCCCGTCGGTATCACGATGGTGGAACAGCGCGCGGTGCGCGATTCTGCCGAACATGCCGGCGCTAAGGAAGTGTACCTCGTAGCCGAGCCTATGGCGGCTGCGATCGGAGTCGGAATTGATATAACCGAGTCGAAGGGCAGTATGATCATGGATATCGGCGGCGGCACGGCAGAAATTGCCGTCATTGCCCTCAGCGGCATTGTTTGCGATCGATCCATCCGCAACGCCGGCGACGAACTCACCAAAGCAATCGTTCAATATTTTCGTATTCAGCATAATCTTCTGCTCGGAGATCAAACTGCCGAAGAGATCAAGTGCACGATCGGTTCTGCCGTACCTCTTCCTAAAGAACTCACCATGGAAATTAAAGGACGCGATATCGTTTCCGGTATTCCCCGCACGCTCGCAACCGATTCCGCGGAAGTTCGTAAAGCGCTGAACGAACCTATTTCCAAGATCATTGAAGGAACGAAGAATACACTGGAGCGGACGCCTCCTGAACTGGCCTCGGATATTCTCGACCGCGGCATCGTTTTGACCGGCGGCGGCGCACTGATCAAGGGTTTGGACGAACGCATTAAGAAAGAGACCGGATTACCGGTTATTGTTGCCGAAGACCCTCTTACGGCGGTTGTTCGCGGCGTCGGTATTGTGCTTGAAAATTTGTCCAAATATCAACAAGTGATCCTCAAAGCCAAAAAATATTAACCGATGTCTTATCTGTCGACAAACCTTTTCGGAAAAGATTTAAAGAATCCTATGGTCCTTCCTGATAAAAAGTAAGAAAGGGCCGGTATGTTTTGGAAGTTAAAAAATTTTCTGGACGGTTTTTATCAGATCATCGATGTTTATAAAAATCATTTTGTTTTTCTTTTCCTCATTATTATTTCCGCGATCTTACTTCAGACAAATGCCAATCCACAAATTACGTTTTTTAGACAACGCGCTATTTACTTGTCTGCGCTGATCGGCGAGCAGTTTAGCCGTCTTCCCCGCGTGTGGAAATACGAAGATCAAAACCGTACGTTAGAGCTGCAGAACGCGGAACTGGCCAAACGTAATATTGTATTGGAAGATGCGTATCTCGAAAACATCAAGCTCAGGCAGATGTTAAAATTCAAAGACCGTTTTCCGATGAACACGATCCCTGCGCACATTATCATGAAAGCGCCCGACCCGAATCTCAGTACGATCACGCTCGATAAAGGCCGCGATGACGGCGTGTCTGAGTATCAAAACGTTATTACCGACCGAGGTTTAGTCGGAATTATTACTCACGCGGAAGACCGGTACTCGGTTTGCCAAATCATGCTCGATAAAACCTTCCGCGCAGCCGCAAAAATCCAGCGTACCCGTCTCAGCGGTATCGTTCTATGGCAAGGATTGCCGAATGAAGTCGGGTTTTATGGCGTACTGAAAAACCTGGATGTACGAGTGGGCGACGTCATCCTGACATCCGAATACAGCGAGTTTTTTCTCCCGAATTTCCGGGTCGGTATTGTCCACGAAATCAATAATGAGATCGAGGGCATTTTCAAAAATATTCACGTGAAAACAAGCGTCGACTTTGATATGATAGAGGACGTCTTTATCGTAACAGATACTTCAAAAGTTTCTTCTGCCAGAATAGGTTTTGAAAATTATTTTTTCGGAAATGAATAGTAATGTAACCGGGAGTTGCTTTAATTCATGCGACGCAAAAGAAATCAATTGATCCTGAGCCTAGCGCTCACGGCTTTAGTTTTTTATTTTCTTCAAACGACCTTTATCAATCCTTTCCTGTCCGTCGGGCACAGTGTTCCTGACTTGCTTTTGATATTAACGTTATTCGTGGGTGTCCGCTTGGGGCAACTCAGCGGTTCATTCCTTGGTTTCCTGGCCGGCTTGCTTCAAGACGTTTTGATTAATTTTTACGGATTGAATGCGCTATGCAAAACCGTTGTCGGATTTTCTGCAAAATATTTCAAGACGGAAAAAGTGTTACTGGTCGAAAAATATTATTTTCCGATCGTTGTCTTTTTTAGCTCCATCGTTCACAGCATTATCTTTTTCGGATTCCAGTCACTGGATGCCGATTTGAATTTTTATACACTTTTTATGAATTACGGCGTGCCAAATGCGTTGTACAGCTCAGTTATGGCATTTATTTTATGGCTATTGACGCCCAACGCCTTTCTTGATTTTATCAACTACGACGCGAAGCACGAATATTAATTAATCCGTTGGCCTATGAACCCTCGCTCAATTATTTTTTCCATATTTCTAGGAACGGTCTGGCTGATACTTTTGAGCCGGCTGTTTTATCTGCAGGTGGTTAATTCAGATTACTTCGCCGGGCGCGCAGAAAATAACGCAACCAAGATGATAGACCAGATCCCGGCCCGCGGATTGATTTTCGATCGATACGGGAAACTGATCGTTGAGAACCAGCCTACGTTTTCAATCCAAATTACTCCAGCCGAGTTTGACACCAACAGTTCCTCCGAGTTTGAATACCTTGCGCAAAGGCTGAATATGTCGCCCGCTGAAGTTCGCCGTAAAATCCAAGGCGTCTGGCCTTATACACCCGTTACCATAAAGGAAAATGTCGATTTCACGCTGATTGCAAAGCTGGAAGAGGAAATGGTAAAACACCCCGGTGTGCATTTCAAAGTAGATATTCACCGTATCTATTCTCCGGATATCACGATGCCGCACGTCATAGGGTACCTTAATCAGATCACCGAGCAAACTATCGGTTATTTTAAGACGGGTGATTTTTCCGATACGGATTATAAAATCGGCGAGCTGACGGGAGCTGCGGGGATCGAAAAATTCTACGAGATTGAATTGCGCGGACAAAAAGGATATCACGAACTCCAAAGTGATTCCAAGGGCAAAGTAGTAAAGGACCTGGGTATTGTTAAACACCCAACCGACGGATATAATCTTTACCTAACCATTGATCTTGAATTCCAGCGATTTGTTGAAACGGCAATGGGGCAAAATAAAGGTTCGATCATTGTCGTAGATGTACGAACGGGCGAAATTCTGGCTGCTACGAGTAAACCGGATTACAACATACGGTGGTTTGTCGAGGGCATTAGTCATGAGCAGTGGAAAGAATTGAATGAAAATCCGGATAAACCGATGTTTAATCGCATTGTACAAAGCGGTTATGCGCCGGGCTCCACTTTCAAGATGATCACGGCAATTGCCGCTCTGGAGGAAGGCCTTGCAACTCCGGAAACGTACATCGAATGCAAAGGAGTATATCTGCTCGGAGGAAACCGTTTTCGCTGCTGGAATTGGACGGGACATGGCCATATTAATATGCAAAATGCGATCACTCATTCCTGCGACGTATATTTCTATACCCTTGCCTGGGAATTGGGAATAAATAAGCTGGCAAAGTACGCGCGGATGTTCGGACTGGGTGAAATGACCGGCGTTGATTTGCCTAATGAAAAAAAAGGGAACGTTCCTACAACAGATTTTTTTGACAGCCGGTACGGAAGAAACAATTGGAAATCCGGCACCGTTGTTAATCTGGGAATTGGACAAGGCGAAATTTTGGTTACACCTATTCAAATTGCGCAGTACGTTACGATTCTTGCCAATTCCGGAAAATACCAGCAGCCGCATTTTGTACGTTATGCCGAAGATCAGGAAGGTATTCGCAAAGTCTTGTATCCGATCAAAAGCGTACCTGTCAAACCGGATTACCTTGATCTCATGCGGCACGGGATGTGGGCGGTTGTCAATACGTATGAAGGAACAGGCAAACGCGCCTGGATCAAATGGCAGGCTGCAGGTAAAACAGGAACGTCGGAAAATGTACATGGAAACTATCACGGATGGTTCGCCGGATTCGCTCCGTATTATGACCCTGAAATTGCCGTCGTGGTAATTATGGAAAACGGCGGAGAAGGCTCCGATGTTGCGGCGCCCATGTCTGCGACCGTGATGAACTATTATTTCAATTATATTCGCGGCAGGAAAGCGTTCGATCCTTCAGACCTGAAAGAGAAACAGTTCCAGTCATTACGAAATGCGCAGCTTATACCTTAATTAATATATGGTAGTTGAAAAAATAAAAAATTTCCTGAGCGACCTGGATTATTTTTTACTCATTCCGACCCTGTTGCTATGCGGAATTGGACTTTTGTGCATTTACTCCGCAACCGTCAGCGGAAGTCCTGAGCTCCAGTTCAATTTCACAAAACAATTATTTCATTTTGCAATAGGCCTGCTTCTCATGTTCCTCGTCATACTCATACCGATTCGTTTGATTGACGGCGCGGCTATTTCGCTATACGCGATCACGGTTGTATTACTTATTCTAGTACTTGCGACCGGTTCAGTTCGCTACGGCGCGCAGCGTTGGTTTGCACTCGGGCCATTCAGCCTCCAGCCTTCGGAAATCGCAAAAATAGCTACGATGATCTGTATTGCCCGCATGCTTGCTTTAAGCCGGGTTAATCCCGCGCATATAGCAAATATCATTATCACATTTGCACTTACATTAATCCCGATGTTTCTTGTCATGAAGCAGCCGGATCTTGGAACGGCTCTGTGCATCGGTTGTATTGCCCTGCCGATACTATACTGGCACGGCATTTCGTTATTTTCTATTTTTGTCATGTTTTCCCCCATTGCTACGGTATTGGTTCATATCGGGTCAGGATATAGTTTCGAAGCTTTTATTCTGACCTTATTTGCCATTTTGATGATATTGTATTTTTCAAAACGAAAGACCGGTATCATTCTGGCCGTGTTTGCATTAAATATTATCGTCGGACTTTCATCTGAACCGCTTTGGGATTCACTCAAGGATTATCAAAAAGAACGTATTCTGAATTTTATTGAGCCGGAGCGAGATACGCAGGGCAGCGGGTATCAGGTTCGTCAGTCGAAGATCGCCATCGGCGCCGGAGGTTTTTCAGGAAAAGGATTGTTGGAGGGAACACAAACACAATTAAAATTTCTGCCGGAACAACATACCGATTTTATTTTTTCGGTTGTCGGAGAAGAGTTTGGTTTTATCGGCGCCGTTGTCTTGTTAACCTTGTTTGGAATCATGATCTTCAGGATAATTCTCATCGCCGATGTGGTAGATGACAAGTTCGCCAGCTTGACGCTGATAGGCATAGCAACGTTGTTTTCGTTCCAGGTTATGGTTAATATTGGAATGACGACGGGAATTATGCCGGTGACGGGAATACCTCTCCCGTTCCTAAGTTATGGCGGAACCGCCTTATGGACTAATCTGTGCCTGATGGGCATCGCGTTGAATATTTCCATGAGAAAAAAAGTGTACGACATACATTAATAGCCATTTTACATCAGGAATTATGATCAAAGCCGTTATTTTTGATCTTGACAATACGCTCGTCAATTTTATTGCCATGAAAAAACGCGCAATTACAGCTGCGGTAGAAGCTATGATTGATGCAGGCCTGGATCTTCCGCAGGAAGAGATAGACCAGAAAATATGGAAGATCTATGACGAGCGCGGTTTTGAACACCAAAAGGTTTTTGACGACCTGCTGGAAAATATGTTCGGCAAGATTGATCACAAGATACTCGCAAGCGGTATAGTGGCTTACCGGCAAGCGCGCGAGGCATCCCTTGTCACTTATCCGCACGTTTCCTCGACTTTGATCGAATTGACCAAAAGAGGATTCAAGCTTGCTGTCGTAAGCGATGCGCCTACACGGGAAGCGTGGCTGCGCTTGTGTTATCTTAAACTTCATCACGTCTTTGACGCTGTGGTGACTTACGAAGATACGTTTGAACGGAAACCTCATCCGGCGCCTTTTAAAAAAGCGTTGTCATTACTTAAGGTGGAGGCTCAAGAAACGCTGATGATAGGCGATTGGGCGGAGCGCGACATGATCGGCGCAAAACAACTCGGTATGAAAACCGTCTTTGCGCGGTACGGCGATATATTTGACACTAAGGAACCGGGCGCCGATTATGAAATCAACGACATTACCGAACTTCTGGATATCCTTGAAAAAGAAAATGGGAAAGAATGAAAATTAATTTTTTAACCGCTCTATCCATCGCACTTTTCCAATTCCTTTTCATTTCTTGCGCGCGCATATCTTATCTGGATAATCACCTGCCATCCGATCTCATTTTCCAAAAAAAAGTGTACGGCGGTGTTACAACGCTGGTTGGAACGGAGCTGAGCGCACCGAGTTTTAGTTTATATGCGGACGGAACGGTTATTTATTATCGATACATGGACGGCAAGCGCAAATTCGTTTCCTCTCGTCTGCCAAAACGCGATTTCTTTATAATCTATAATTGGATTGAGAATAACCTGTCGCTTGTAACGGGACAAACTTCAAAGCTGGACGGAGCGGTCGTATCGGAGTTTTACTTTAATTCAAGAACCGTAACCATAGAAGGATTAGGTTTTATTCAGGGACCATCACAACTCGACTCGCTTCATGAATTCAGTAAACAAATAGACCAACTCAATTTCAAGAAGTCAAAAAGATATTATGCTGGACAAATTGTTCTGTATGTAAAGCGACTCTCCGGCGGCGAAATCGAATCATGGCCAAAATGGAAAATACCTGAGGTTGGATTGGACTCTATTTATCAGAAAGATATTAGTTTTTATGAACCCAATGTAAAGGAGAATAGTATAGTCTTGGAAGGAAAAATAGCGGTTAAAGTTCAGAAAGTGGTCGAACAAACGAGCATTTATCAGAAATTTTCACATAAAGGATGGATCTATGCCGTGGGTTACAAGCCGGTAGTGCCCTAGGCATCATTCGATGGTTGTTTTTGCGCAAATAAAAAACCCTGACCGGCTTTCGCTGATCAGGGTTTTTATATGGTAAATATGTCCCGACCTTTTGATGATCAGGAACACAAGGGACTCAGTCCCTTGGGCATTAATACATGTCGCCCATTCCGCCGCCCGGCATCGGAGGCATGCCGCCGCCTTTCTTGTCTTCTTTTTTCTCAAACACAGTCGCTTCGGTGGTCAAGAGCATACCTGCAACGGACGCCGCATTTTCCAATGCGGTACGGGTTACTTTGGTAGGATCGATCACACCGGCCTTGAGTAAATCTTCGTATTCTTCGGTCAATGCATTGAATCCGAAATGATCCGTGCCGTCTTTGACTTTCTGAACGACGATGGAGGCTTCGATGCCGCAGTTCTCAACGATCTGACGGATCGGCTCTTCCAACGCTCGGCGAACGATCGCAACGCCAAGTCCCATGTCGCCGACCAGAAATTTATCGTTGATTCCGCCTTTGCCTTTTTCGAGAGATTTTTGAGCGCGAATGAATGCAACGCCGCCGCCGGCAACAATACCTTCTTCAACCGCTGCGCGCGTCGCATGTAACGCATCTTCCACGCGGGCTTTTTTCTCTTTCATTTCCACTTCGCTCGCCGCGCCGATTCGGATCACCGCAACACCGCCGGCCAATTTAGCCAAACGTTCCTGTAATTTTTCTTTATCATAATCGCTGGTTGTATTCTCGATCTGTGTTTTGATCTGAGCAATACGGCCTTTGATTTCTTCTTTTTTGCCGGCGCCTTCCACGATCGTCGTGTTGTCTTTATCAATGATGATCTTCTTGGCCGAACCTAAATATTCGATCTTCGCGCTTTCCAGTTTATATCCCGCTTCTTCGCTGATCACGGTGCCGCCGGTCAGAACTGCAATGTCTTCGAGCATCGCTTTTCTGCGATCGCCGAATCCAGGGGCCTTCACAGCTGCAACGCGCAGCGTTCCGCGCAGTTTATTAACAACCAAGGTAGCCAATGCTTCGTTCTCAACGTCTTCCGCGAGAATCACTAAGGCTTTGCCCATCTGAACTGTTTTTTCCAGGATCGGAAGCAGATCTTTCATGACGGAGATCTTTTTGTCAAAAATAAGAATCTTAGGATCTTCCAGAACGGCTTCCTGCGTATCCGCGTCGGTAATAAAATACGGTGACAAGAATCCGCGGTCAAATTGCATACCTTCAACGGTCTCGAGCGTCGTTTCATAACCTTTGGCTTCTTCAACCGTGATGACGCCGTCTTTGCCAACTTTTTCCATGGCATCGGCGAGAAGCGCTCCGATTTCAGAATCATTATTTGCTGAAATGGCGGCAACCTGCGCGATCTGCGCCTTGCCTTCAACTTTTTTCGTCATCTTCTTCAGTTCTTCCACGATCACTTTGACCGAAGCGTCAATTCCTTTTTTCAATTCCATCGGATTCGCGCCTGCAGTCACGTTTTTGGAACCTTCGCGGAAAATAGCCTGGGCTAATACGGTTGCCGTTGTCGTGCCGTCGCCCGCGATGTCGCTGGTTCTGGATGCAACTTCACGCACCATCTGCGCGCCCATGTTTTCAACCGGCTCATCCAATTCAATTTCTTTAGCTACCGTTACGCCGTCTTTTGTTACGGTCGGTGCGCCAAATTTTTTGTCGATCAAGACATTACGGCCTTTGGGGCCTAATGTGACTTTTACCGCGTCTGCTAGGATGTCAACACCTTTTTTCAACTTCGAGCGGGCGTCAACATCAAATAGGATTTCTTTTGCTGCCATAATAATTTATCTCCTGTTATTATTTAATTATTTCTACTTTGTCTCTTTCGTCAACTTAAAAAATTAACCTTGAATGGCAAGAATATCCACCTGGTGCATAATTAGATATTTTTTGTTGTCGATAGTAACTTCGGTACCGGAATATTTTCCGTAAAGAACCGAATCGCCGACTTTCACTTCCATCGGTTCGTCTTTTTTACCGGGTCCTACGGCCAAAACTTTGCCTGCCTGGGGTTTTTCTTTGGCGGTATCAGGAATGAAAATGCCGCTTGCCGTTTTTTCTTCGGCTTCTAAACTTTCAACAATCACTCTGTCGCCTAATGGTTTGAGTTTCATCGTCGTCCTCCGTTGAATTGAATTAAATGAATTGGTTAGTTACTTAAATAATTTGATTGCAGAAAAAAAATTTGTTATAGTTACAGGTGAGATCCCTATATCCAATTACTGTGCCATTTTATTATTAAATTTTTGAGGCTGATTATAAACAATTTAAAGATAGAAATCAAGCTAAATTTAGCAGTCTTTTCAATAGAGTGCTACAATGACACTCTGCAACATGACGTAATGTCGTAGTTTGCTGACAGGAATGCACAAAAAATTAATTTTCAAAATTGTATTTATTTATATATAAAATCATGATTTAAGGCGGTAAGTATGTCGATGAGTCACTATTTCCGTGGAGTATCGCTGATTTGTCTAGCTGCATTATGTTGGAGCAGCGCGGGGTTACTCATTAAGATCATTAATTTACCGCCGATACAGATTGCTTTATATCGATCTTTCGTTGCCGGAGTTTTTCTTACCGTATATGTTTTATACAGAAAGAAAAGACTCCAAATTCCGTTCCGGTTCACCATCACGCGATGGTCGATTATCACGGCGCTCTGCTATGTGTTTACTGTATCGCTTTTTGTAATTGCCAACAAACTCACGACTTCTGCGAATGCCGTTTTTCTCCAATACACAGCTCCTGTATATGTGATCCTTGTCACTTATTTTATATTTAAGGAAAAAGTGTACGCCGTTGAGATCGCTACCGTTTTTATTTGTCTCGGCGGCATGATCCTTTTGTTTATGGAGGAAGAAAAGTCCACAGCCCTGGCAGGAAATATTTTCGGTATCTTGTCAGGAATCGCATTTGCATTTCTGCAAATATCGGTCAAGAAGTCCGAACAAAACGCTTCCCTTCCCATGACAGCTCAAAGCGATATCAGCGGTATATTTAATTTGGCATTTGGAAACGCGGCGACGGTGATCGTTTTGGGGATTGCCATATCGGCCGTATACGCATCTTCCTCCGGTTCGGCCGCTTCCCCGCTATATAGCATCTTTGGAGAAGGATTTTCGATAACCTCAAACGATATTGTCGGTTTGCTCCTTCTCGGCGTTTTTCAGCTCGGCATGGGTTATTTATTTTTTGCGAAAGGGGCAAAATATATTTCGAATGTGGAGATCGCGATCTATACATTACTCGAACCGATACTCAATCCGATCTGGACTTTTCTTGGAACGGGTGAATTTCCTGGATTCTGGGCGATCATCGGCGGCTGTCTGGTTCTCTCCGCAATTATGGTCAATACGGTATTTAGAAAAAATGAAGTGTGAGCCTGATATAAACCTAAAATGGTTTGCACGTCATATAAATCAATATTAATTTGCACGTAATCTTTCCCACTTGAAAAGGGTGTACAGACTGGGGACATAGGTAATGGTTGTTCGGAGACATAGGTAACAGTTAAATTGGTATGATTGTTTATTAAAGGAGAAATAATCATGCCATGGAAAGAAGTTAACCTTATGTCTCTGCGTAATGAATTTATTCAATTAGCCTCCCAAGAGGACGTTTGTATGAACTTACTCTGTCATCGTTTCGGTATTAGTACCAAAACAGGCTATAAATGGCTTCATCGTTATCAAAGCGAAGGAATAGAAGCCTTAAAAGATCTTTCTCGTCGTCCCCATCGTAGTCCGAACCAAACCCCACCTAAGATCGAAGAAGCCATAGTTCGATTACGAAAAGCCCATCCGGCCTGGGGTGCTCGTAAACTTCGCAGACGCTTGGAAACAATGCATGGCGGTTATTGGCCCAGTGTAAGCACCATTACCACAATTTTACATCGCCACGGGTTTATCCACCCTTCTGAATCTGCCAAACACAAAGCCTGGCAACGTTTTGAAGCTGCCTCTTCCAATGACTTATGGCAGATGGATTTTAAAGGTCATTTTCCCATTGGCAGTGAGCCGTGTCATCCTTTAACCATCTTGGATGATCATTCCCGTTTTAATCTCGGTTTGTATGCCTGTGTGAATCAAACCCGCGACACCGTGCAGCAATACCTAACTGCTGTTTTTCATTGCTATGGCTTGCCCGCCTGTATCATCACGGACAACGGTATGCCTTGGGGCGCTCCAGACTGTGAAAGCTATACCGGATTGAATGTCTGGCTGATGCGTCTTGGTGTGATTGTCAGTCATTCTCGCCCTAAACACCCACAAACCATGGGCAAAGACGAAAGATTTCACCGCACCTTAAAAGCCGAAGCCATCACCGGGTACTATTTTAACACGCTCATAGATTGCCAACAGCATTTTGACACATGGCGTATGATCTACAATCTTGAACGGCCCCATGATGCGCTCGGTGGCAACGTTCCAGCTAGTCGGTATCAAATAAGTCAAAGAACATTTCCGGAATCACTTCCGGTTATCGAATATGAGCCTGATATTTTGATTCGAAAAGTACACGATAAGGGCGAAATCTATTTTCGAAGTCGAATGATCCGAGTCGGAAAAGCTTTTCGAGGCTTACCGGTAGCACTCAAACCATCAAATACCGATGGCGTATTCAACGTCTTCTTTAGTCACTTCAAAATCTCAGAATTTAACTTGAATGATAAATCCAATTAACCCATGTTTAAACAAACAACCGTTACCTATGTCCCCGAACACTTGTTACCTATCTCTCCGGTCTGTACAAAGGGGGTTAGGGGGATTTTAAGAATAATCAACTTGACCCTGCAATGCCTCATATACCCTACAAAAAGAACCTAAATAAATTTGCGCGTCAACTGAGAAAAAACTCGACGCGTGGCGAAGTCATGTTATGGAAACACTTGAGCGGACGAAAATGTTGTGGTTTGCAATTTAATCGTCAAAAGCCATTAGGAAAATACATTGTCGATTTCTACTGCAAAGTAAAATGCCTCGTGATCGAAATCGATGGTCATAGTCATGGATTTGAAGAAGTATATCAAAAAGACATTTTAAAGCAAGCGGATTTGGAATCGATGGGATTGACTGTTCTGCGTTTTTCTGAAGGCGAAGTTCGGAATAATATTGACAGTGTTCTACAGACCATCGAAGCTTTCATAAAAAAAGATAATCCCCCTAACCCCCTTTCCAAGGGGGAACAGAATCTGCCACACCATATCTATCTGTGCGGATTCATGGGCAGCGGTAAAACCACCGTGGGAACCCTGCTCGCCGAGAAACTAGGTTATTCATTTATTGATACCGATCATCTGATCGAGCAAAATGAGAAAAAATCTATTAGTGAAATTTTTACGTATTCGGGCGAGGCGCAATTCCGTGAAATAGAAATCAGAGTCATAGAACAGGTTATCAAATCAAATCAGAATACGGTTATTGCATTGGGCGGCGGAAGCCTCCTGCGTGAAGAAAACCTGAATCTGATAGAAGCTGACGGATATCTTGTTTATTTACACGCCGATCTAAACATCATAGCCAAAAGGCTACAGTCAGATTCTGCGCGACCGATGTTGCAGCGAGCTCCCGTAAAGGCGTTGTTCAAGCAACGCAGACCGGGTTATGAAGCCGCCGATCTGATCATCAAAACGCAAAACAAGAGTCCTGCCGAAGTTACGGAAGCTTTATTCCATAAGCTTTGCCGCCTCGTTAAGAAATAAACCGATTCCTGACGAATTTGTCTTGACAAATCACCCTTAATTTATTATCATTGCACGAAATTTAAAACGAGAAAATCTTTTTAAATATCGATGCGCCTGAGAATGCAAGGGCGGTAAACAGTTATAAAATAATGCGATGGACTAGATCTAAAAAGGAGAGATTATGGCAAGGTTAACCGCAGCGGAGTGGGTGGCGCGCGAGAATAATTGTCAGGAACCCGAAGCCGAAAATATGCTCGAAGACGATCCTGATCTGGAATACGAATATTATTTACGATATTGCCTGCAGGAACTCAATCTTTCGCCGGACGAGATCATTCGCGGATTCGGTTCCGATACATCGGAAGCGCAGGAGCGATTCATCGAAGACTTCAAAGGCGAAGACGAAATGGAGCTGGAGCAGTAGATTTTTTTTATAATTTTTCAATAAAAAAAGAGTTAAGGACGGTCTGTCTTTAACTCTTTTTTTATTTAGAGCTTTTTAAACAAGACATCCCCAATTTTATAGATTTGGTATGTCTATTCTATAGAATATAACGAAGGCAGTAGATTCGTTTTTGCACGCCAATACTAAATGGTTAAAAAGCCCGAATCGCACGCACGTAATACGATTCGTATTTAAAGCTGGAGTACTGGCCACCATCGCCGAAGTACTGGTACTCCGCGATGTAAACATTATCCTCAGAAGAACTCCAATAGTTAGAATCACCGAAGCCGCCAACCACTGCTTTGTTCACGTAAAGTTTGTTTAATTCATCTTTGCTTGGTAAATACCAGTCGTTATAACTATCCAATACTAAATCATAGCACAATTTGGCTGCATAGCTTCCTGCTCCTTGGGCTGCAACAATGGCATTTGTATTTGTATTTCCTGTGCCAATTGCAATTCCTGCTGCTCCTGTTACTATATTACTGCCATTATACCATTGTATACTCGTTCCTTGGTCGGTTGGCGCGGCTATTAATCCGTGTGATTGGCCCGCTACGTACCCGGAATCACCGGGCTGCAAAATATAAAATATTTTGCCACCTTGATAACTATCGCCAATTGTGAGAGTAGTGAAACTTTCTTCACTGCCGTAACTCGTTCCCACGCTATTCGTAACGTATGCTTTTACATAATAGGTCGTATTCGGTGTCAAACTTGTAATGGAGCTTATGAACAAACCAGTTCCCGTTCCATTGGATGTGTGTGCATCAGCTATTGTTGGATTCTGTGATGTGCTCCAGCAAACACCTCTTGCTGTTACCGCTGCACCGCCATCTGCGGTTACATTGCCACCGCTGGAGGCTGTTGCTGTGGTGATATTCGTCATGGAGGCTGTAGTAACTGTAGGTAGTACAACGACGCCTGTAGCAAAACTAACTTCATTTCCATAATTAGTTCCTGCGCTATTGGTTACATACGCTCTGACGTAGTATGTAGTATTAGGAAGAAGATTTCCCATTGAGCTTACATATGCGCCTGTGCCGGTACCGTTGCTTGTGATACTGTCGGTGATCGTAGGATTAGCCGATGTATTCCAGCAAACCCCTCTCGCGGTCACCGGTGCGCCGCCGTCTGCCGTGACATTGCCTCCCGTGCTTGCTGACGTAGAAGTGATATTTGTTATAGTAGTGGTTGTAACGGTCGGAACTAGTATTGGATTTGTAGTGAAGGTGACTTGATTTCCATAAGATGTTCCAACGTCATTGGTTGCATACGCTTTGACGTAATACATCGTGTTGGGCGATAAGCCGGTAATGGAACTCGCGAATGGACCGATCTCAGAGCCTTCCGTAGTGTGACTATCTTCGATGGTAGGGTTCTGCGATGTACTCCAGCACAAACCGCGGGCCGTAATGTCAGCACCGCCGTCTGCTGTTACGTCGCCGCCGCCGCTTGCGGTTGTTACCGTTATGCTTGTAATGGATGCTGTAGTTACTGTTGGCGCCTCTTTTTTATCTGACTTCTCATCACATACAATTGAAGTGATGCATACCAACAAACATAGGAAAAACAAAATGCTTTTTGAATATTGCATACATATTACTCCTTTTAATGGAATCCTAATGACAGATTGGCTTTATTATTTAACCGCTAATAACGATAGAAATGAAACTACTATTAAACAAGCACTATAACTTGTGAAAAAGATATTATAAAAGAATATAACTGTCAAGCATCGAAAATAAATTTTACTTTATTTATTGAACAGCTCAGTTTTTAGATTAAACACTACATTTCACCTTGATTTGAAAATCATAAACCCTTAGATTGCAAACAGCATCGGACAAACGACCATCATAATTTCCGGAAAACCTGAATGACGCTGAAAGACATATTTGACCCGATTGACGGAGAACTCGAGGTATTCAAGAAAAAATTCAAAGAACAGCTGACGTCGAAGATCAAGATCGTAGATACGATCGCGCAGTATGTGGTCAAGTCCCGCGGCAAGAACCTCCGGCCGATGCTGGTGCTTTTGTGCAGCAAGCTGTGCGACGGCACAGTAACCGAACGCAGTTACCGCGCGGCGATCACGATCGAGTTGGTGCACAGCGCAACGCTGGTTCATGACGACGTAGTGGACGGAGCCGATATGCGGCGCGGCATGCCGTCGATCAATGCGATCTGGAAAAATAAGATGGCCGTTCTGATGGGCGACTATCTTCTGGCCAATGCGTTGATCAGTATCGTCGACATCAAAAGTTTTGACGCGATGATGCTTTTGTCCAATGCCACAAAACGAGCAAGCCAGGGCGAACTCCTGCAGATCGACAAAAGCCGCAAACTGGATATTGACGAAGAAACGTATATTCAGATCGTTTCGGACAAAACGGGCGCGCTGATCGCGGCGGCGTGTGAACTCGGCGCGATCACGACCACCGAAAACATGGAAGACCGAAAAGCGTTAAAGGAATTCGGAGAGAATATCGGCATTGCATTTCAGATCAAAGATGATCTCTTTGATTTCGAAGGCGTACAAACCATTATCGGAAAAACCAAGGGCCGCGATCTGAAAGAACAAAAGATCACGCTGCCTTTGATCCACGCTTTCAGCAAGGCGCCACGGGCGGAATCGAAACGCGTTCTAAAAATGATCAAAAACGATGTGAGCCGTTCCGATGTGAAACACATCATCGCCTTCACCGAGACTCACGGCGGACTTGAATATGCGAAAAAGCGGCTTAAGGATTATTCTGACAGAGCCATTGCTAATTTATCTCACTTTAAAGATTCAAAGGCTAAAGAAGGACTGAAAAATTTTGTGCAGTTTAATATGGAGAGAAACAAGTAAAATCAAAGCACCAAATGACAAATAACAAAATTCAAACGAGTTTGGTATTTGAAAATTATTTGTGATTTGTTTTTTGGAATTTGGAAATTAACTGGAGAAGATCATGAGTCACATACATTACATTCAGGGACGCGAAGTGCTGGATTCCAGAGGCAATCCGACGGTTGAAGTTGAAATCTTTCTCGAAAGCGGCGCCATAGGACGCGCGATCGTTCCCAGCGGAGCCTCCACAGGCGAACATGAAGCGGTGGAATTGCGCGACGGCGACAAAACGCGTTATCTCGGCAAAGGCGTTCAGAAGGCGGTCAAAAATGTTAATACTCTTATTTCCAAAGCGCTCATGCACGTGGATGCAGACGATCAGCACGAACTCGACCATATCATGATCGATCTGGATGGCACACCCAACAAAAGTAAACTCGGCGCCAATGCGATTTTAGGCGTGAGTTTAGCAGCGGCTCGCGCGATGTCCATTGAGACCGGCCTCCCGCTGTATCAATACATCGGCGGCATTCAGGCTAATACGTTGCCTGTTCCCATGATGAATATTATTAACGGCGGTGCGCATGCGGATAACAACGTCGATTTTCAGGAATTCATGATCATGCCTGTCGGCGCAAAAAGTTTTACTGAAGGTTTACGGATGGGCGCGGAAATTTTCCACCATTTAAAAGCTGTATTGAAATCAAAAAAACTAAATACCGCCGTTGGCGACGAGGGCGGGTTTGCGCCTAATCTGAAAACCAACGATGAAGCATTAGACGTCATTATGGAAGCAATCGGCAAGGCGGGATATAAGGCCGGCAAGGACATTATGATCGCACTGGACCCGGCTTCGAGTGAATTTTTTGCCGACGGAAAATACGTATTCAAAAAATCCGACGGTTCTAAAAAAACTTCTGAACAAATGGTTAAGTTCTATGAAAATTGGGTTCGCCAATACCCTATCATTTCCATCGAAGACGGCATGGCTGAAAATGACTGGAAGGGCTGGAAGATGCTGACTGAAGCGGTCGGTGACAAAGTGCAACTCGTCGGCGATGACATTTTTGTTACGAATCCTAAATTTCTATCCAAAGGTATCAGTTTGGGCGTTGCCAATTCAATTCTCGTTAAAGTAAATCAGATCGGTACGCTGACCGAAACCATCGACACGGTTCAAATGGCGCACAATGCCGGTTATACGGCAGTCATGAGCCATCGTTCCGGTGAAACGGAAGACACGACCATTGCCGATATCGCCGTTGCGCTGAATTGCGGCCAGATCAAAACAGGCTCCGCATCACGAACGGATCGAATTGCGAAATATAATCAACTGATCCGAATTGAAGAAGCGTTGGGCGCCCGTGCAGTTTATCCCGGACGCAAAGCCTTTCAAATATAAGGAGAAACGTATGAGTATATTGCCGCGAGAAAACGTGACGAAAAACCTTTTAGACGATACCGCCAGTATCGAAAAAAAGAAAAAGAGGAAAAAAGTTCTCTTTTGGTCGGTGATAAGCGTGATCGCGATGACGATTATATTCGGTAATTACGGCGCGTATCAAATGGTCGTTATCAAACGGCAAAAAATGAATCTGGAAAACGAAATCGCGCAGCTTAAAAAAGATCAGGCTCATCTGCTAAAAAACCGCGAACGCATCAAGAATGATTTGACCTATATAGAAAAAGTTGCGCGCGAAAAATACAGCATGGTCAAGCCGGGCGAGCATGTGTATCAGGTGATTCCAAAGAACAAAGAAACAAAAAAATAAATGTAATTACTCATCGGCATTGACATTGCGGCATTCGCAATAATGTAACGCGAGATATACCCCGCTGTCATTCTGTAAGAATCTTTTTGAATTGAATGTCTGACTAAAATCAAAAAAGATTCTTTCAGAATGACGTGACCGGGATTCGGATTTTGATTGTAAATCGGACTAAGTCGTTACCAACAAGAAATCGGTTAAATTTACGGAGTTTAAATGTTGAAAGAAGGAGCTATTGAAGGAGTCATCATTAAAGAACTGAAAAAAATTTCTGATCGACGCGGCTGGCTGATGGAGTTGTTTCGTCATGACGAGTTGGATGAGAACGACTATCCCGCGATGGCTTATATTTCAATGACCGAGCCCGGCGTCGCCCGCGGTCCGCACGAGCACGAAGATCAATCCGACCTTTTTTGTTTTCTCGGCCCTTCGGATTTTAAATTATACCTGTGGGATAATCGTAAGAGCTCGCCAACTTATATGTCTAAAACAACTTTGGTTCTGGGTGAAAGCAAACCTGCGTCGGTTATTATTCCTCCCGGCGTTGCGCATGGGTATAAGAATGTCGGCGGCAAGGAAGGTATGGTCTTCAATTGCGCCAACCGGCTCTATGCCGGAAAAAATAAAAAAGAACGCGTTGACGAAATTCGCCACGAAGAAGATCCGAATACGCCTTTTAAACTGGACTAGTATCCGTCGTCTTATCAGAGAAAAATTATTGATGAAATATATATTTGCCATTCTTCTGGCGATCCCCCTTTCTGTTTCTTCGCAAGATTTTTATTCAAAACAAAAATTGGATTCCATTACTTCCGCTATTGACGCTGTTTTCGCCGAACGCCTTTTTAAGGATTCAAAAGTCGGGTTCATTGCAAAATCGCTGCGCAGCGGCCAAATTCTGTATGAAAAAAATTCCGAAACTCTCCTGAGTTCCGCCTCCTGTATGAAATTAGTTACGACCGCAGCCGCACTCGATCGCTGGGGAAGCAACTATCAATTTCGAACCGGATTTTACACGGACGGTAATTTCTCAAAGGGCATCGTCGACAGCAATTTATACGTCAAAGGTTACGGCGATCCTTATTTCACTTCTGAAATACTTTTGCGAACGGTTTATCACCTGAAAGCCATGGGCCTCAGCGAGATTAAAGGCAATATTATTGCAGATGAGTCGTATCTTCAGGACACGCCTAACGCAGAAACAAATGACCGCGCCTATTCAGCATTCGGCAGCGCGCTGGGATTTAATTTTAATTCCGTTGCCATTTATGTTCAGCCCGGTCAAAAAATAGGAGATTCTGCGCTCGTTTTCACAGAACCGATTTCATCGCTTTTTCGCATCATCAATTACGCCAAAACAACGGATTCGTCCGAAAGTGTTGGTATAAGCAATTACTCCGTCTCGGCTAAGTACGACCATGAGAAAATAACTCTTTCCGTCTACGGATCCATCGGAATGGGACAACCGGAAACCGTGATATACAAACGTATCAATAACCCAGCAATGTATGTTGGAACGATCATCAAAGAAGCGTTTGAATTATACGGCATTCATGTTCGCGGCCGGGTGATCGCAGGGATCACACCGGAAAATGTCAAAACGATTGCCGACCCCCCTTCGTACGACCTGTCGTATATTATCGCGGGAATCAACAAATGGAGTAATAATTATGCCGCGACACAACTGCTGATGATCATGGGCGCGCAGGAGTTTGGCCCGCCCGGAACCGACGAAAAGGGCATTCGGGCGATGAAGCCGTTCTTAGAAAAAGTCGGCATTCGCCGGCAAGAAATTGCAATAGTTGATGGGTCCGGTTTGGACGTTGGAAATAAAATAACGCCGGCCGCACTGGTGCGTCTATTGGAATACATGCACCGTGATTTTAGTTCACCCGAATACCTATCCTCTTTCAGTATCGCAGGGGTGGACGGAACGGAAAGGAAACGATTCAATAAAAACGGCGGGCCTTCCAAGCGAAGCCGTTTAAAGATCGGATATCTGCATGGCTACAGCGGACTTGCGGGGTATATCGAGAACAAACAAGGCGACCGCATTGCATTTTGCCTTCTTACCAACGGATTTCCGAAGGGATATTATGAATCTGTAAAGTATCTCGAAGACAAGATCTGCACTATTTTATCCAACTACTAATGCCGTCCAAAAGTAAAACCGTCGGGAATCGCGGGGAATCTCTCGCTGAGGAATTTCTCCGAAAAAAGAATTACGAGATTTTAGCAAAGCAGTACCGTTTTCGTAACGGGGAAATTGATATCGTGGCTAAGACGGGCACGATACTGGTATTTGTTGAAGTGAAAACGGCAGACCTCACGTACGTGTCTGAATCTCCATTCGGAGAGCCGGAAACGTGGCTGACTGTAACGAAACAAAAATTCCTACGTAAATCAGCTGAACATTATTTATGGAAAAATAAGATTGGCGAGATGGATTGCAGATTTGATCTCATTGCCGTCCGAATCTATTCAGATCACGAAGAAATCAACCACATTGAAAACGCTTTTTGGATGTGACGGTTAGAGGAAAGTGATTCCGCCTTACTTCGTTATGAAAATTTTTCCTGAAAATAAGTATCCAGTTGCGACAGCGCTATCGTCGTTTGCTCTCCGTTATCCATATTCTTGACCACGCACTCGTTTTTTGCGATCTCATGATCACCTAATATAACGGTGAATTTTGCTTTCTGCCGATTGGCGTCGCGCATCTGCGCCTTCATACTCCGTTTCAGATAATCCATTTCACAGACGATATTGTGTTGACGCATCGTCTGCACATACGGCATCGCTGCGGCCGATGCGGCTTCGCCCAATACGACTACATATACGTCAATGTCCGGCGAGGCGCCGAAACTTAGATTTTCAGCTTCCATAACAATAATCAGCCGCTCGATACCTGCCGCAAAGCCCACGGACGGCGTGGGTTTACCGCCAAGGCTCTCCGTCAGCAGATCATACCGTCCGCCGCCGCCCAGCGCATTTTGAGAACCCAAATTCTCGCTTTGAATTTCATACGCCGTCTTGGTGTAATAATCCAGCCCGCGCACCAGCTTCCCGTCCACTTCATATTTCACATTCAGGCCATTCAACAGAATTTTCACTTTGTCAAAATGTGTCGAACATTCCTCGCATAAATGATCTTTCATTAGCGGTGCGTTCTTTGTCAACTCATTATCTTTTTCGCTTTTCGAATCGAGTATTCGCATGGGATTGGTTTCAAGCCTTTTCTGGCTTTCAGCCGACAATTGATCTTTGACGGCCGATAGAAAAGCAACTAATTTTTTCCTGTAATCCGGACGGCACACCGGGCATCCTACGCTATTTATCTTAAAACTTAAATTTTTTAAACCGAGTTCTTCATAAATGGTCAGTGCCACGAGCATGGTCTCCACATCGATCTCCGAGGATCTGCTGCCGATGGCCTCCACGCCAAATTGATGAAATTGCCGCAACCGTCCTTTTTGCGGGCGCTCCTGACGAAACATCGGTCCAAGATAAAATAATTTATTCAGTGGCTGTTGTTCCGTTAGATTACTCTCAATGAGTGCGCGAATCACCGAAGCCGTCATTTCAGGCCGGAGCGTCAGGCTTTCCTCGCCTTTGTCCAAAAAAGTGTACATCTCTTTTCCAACTACATCGGTAGCTTCACCGATCCCGCGTTTAAACAGATCGGTATGTTCGAAAATTGGCGTGCGAATTTCCGTGTAATTAAACCGGCGCATAACGTCGATGATTTTCTTCTCCACAAATTGCCATTTAAAGATCTCCGTCGGCAATATATCCTTAGTGCCAGTCGGAACACGGTAATTCAAGCGTAAACTCCTTTACTTAATATCGTCAAATCACATAGTAAAAATATATCAAAGGGGTTTTCTATAATCAATAAGAATGATTCGAAGAAAAATGGCGGCAGAAAGAATCAGAAGGAATGAAGTCCATACGGCGTTATACGGCGAGTTTTTTTCTGGTAACTTCGGTTACTAACTTTTCGATTTCTTTTATGTCGGACATATTGAGAATTTTCTTCGCTAAGGCTTCGGCTTCTTTACTGTCTGTTTCTCTTATCATTTTTTTAATTTTTGGAAGAACCGGGGGCAGTACGCTAAATTCGTGTAATCCCAATCCTAATAAAAAGATCGTTGCATACGGATTACCCGCCATTTCCCCGCACATGGAGGCGTGAATACGGTGATGTCGCGCGGCCGAAATTGTTTTGTTAATCAGTTGTAAGACTGCCGGGTGAAAGCAATTGTATAACGCGGCTACTTTAGGATTTCCACGATCCGCGGCGAGCGTATACTGCACGAGATCGTTAGTACCAATACTAAAAAAATCCACTTCCTTCGCAAGCACATCCGCCATCAGCGCCGCTCCGGGCGTTTCGATCATAATGCCGACTTTTATTTTTTCGTTATAAGGAATTTTTTCTTTTTTGAGTTCATTTTTACACTTATCAATCAAAGCTTTTGCCTCAAGGACTTCCTTTACAGAAATAACCATCGGGATCATGATCTCAACCTGATATTCTGCAGACAGCCTGAGCATGGCGCGGATCTGAGGCACAAAAAATTCCGGGCACTCCAAAGCGATACGAATCGCCCTCCATCCTAACATCGGGTTATCCTCGTGTACATACCCCTGTGTGGTAAGAATCTCAAGCGGAATTTTGTCGCCGCCAACATCAAACGTGCGCATAGTTAATTTATGCGGATGGATTTTACGGGCAATTTTTAAATACTCCTGATATTGTGTTTCTTCGTCAGGCAGTTCGCGTTCGGAAAAAAGCATATATTCCGTACGGTAAAGCCCTATACCTTTGGCGCCCAGCTTCAAGGCATTGGCAACTTCTTCCGCTAATTCCACATTAGCCGACAGTTGTATTTCCCGGCCGTCTTTGGTAGTACATGGCAGTTGTGCAACAGGCTCCAGTTCTGCCGCCTGCCGCAGGATCTCCTTGCTTTTTTTTGAATAGCGTTCAATCGTTTCCGGAGTAGGATTAATAATGACCTCGCCTTTATGCCCGTCCACAAGCAAGGTATCATGATCGGACACAAATCCGGTAAAATTAGCTATGCCGACTACGGCAGGAATATTCAACGAGCGTGCGACTATCGCAAAATGCGACAACGTACTGCCCGATTCGCAAACAAAACCAAGAATCTTGGATCGTTCGATACCCGCAATGTCGGAGGGTTTTATCGTATCGGCAATAATGACGGAGGGTTCATCAACGGTAAAAGTTTTATGCTGTCCAAGTAAATTGGCCAAAATACGGCGTTTGACGTCGTCGATATCAGTTGCACGTTCACGAAGATATTCGTTGTTCGACTTCAGAAAATTATTCCTGAATTTATCCATGACCGTCGTCAATGCGCTTTCGGCATTTACATGGTTGTTCTTGACCAGCTTGAGCGTTCCTCGAATCATTTCTTCATCTTCAAGTATCAAGAAATGGGACTCAAGAATGGAGCTGTATTCCTTGCCGTATTTGGCTTTGGCTTCCTGTATGAGATGGTATAATTGTTCGCGCGTGATTTGCAGAGCCTGATGAAAACGCTCGATTTCATCCTCAACCGCATGGTCGTCCTCCAGCTTGTATTCAATCACCTTCAAATTTGATGAATGCAGCACATAGGGTTTCCCTACAATGATTCCTGATGAAACACCCAATCCTTTGACGACAACTTCGTCCGCTTTCAACTTGGATTTATCGGATTTGGCAGGCATGTTATTCTTCGCTGAATTTAGTTTCAAAGAGCGCGATGATTGCCAGCATAGCTTTGTCCTCGTCCGAACCTTCGGTGCGTATTCGCACTACACTTCCCATCGCCGCCGCCAGCATCATGACGCTCATGATACTTTTTGCATTGACTTCCGTGCCTTCGCAGGTTAAAAAAACTTCCGAGTCGAACTGGCTCGCTGTTTTTACGATCAGGGCAGACGGACGCGCGTGCACGCCCGCTTTATTGGATACTACGATATCTTGTTCAAGCATAGGATCGGCATTCCGTCATTCAATTCTCTCGTTTCCACATCTGATGGGCAAGCTGAATCAAGGTCTGTTTGGTTTTGGTATTCTTAAAACCTTGCAGGCGGTTAAGTGCGGATTGAAAGTACTTATCGATTATTTTTTGAGTCCTCGCCTGCACGCCGCTGGTTATCAGATAACGCCTGAATTCGTCCAGTGTTTTTCTCCGGATATCTTCATCCGTCAGCGACTGAAATATATTGACCATACCTCGTCCCTGATCCTTCTCCGAAGCCAAAATAGAAATGTATGTTTTTTTCCCGGCGGCAAGATCGCTGCCGATATTTTTTCCCAGAATTTTTTCATCCGAGATAATGTCCAGAAGATCATCTTGAATCTGAAAAGCCATGCCGAGATAATAACCAAATTCTTTTAACGCTTTTTCCTGTCTGGTTTTTGCGCCTCCAAGAATGGCGCCCATTTGTGCTGACAGACTGAATAATAATGCCGTTTTCTGAGATATCATTTTTAAATAATCCGCCTCACGAACATCCGAACGCGATTCGAATTCTTTATCCAGCGCTTGCCCTTCGCATAACCCGATAAATCCTTCGGAAAAAATCTCCATCAATTTTTGAATATGTTTTTCCGGAGATTGGTTCAGAGCCTTAAACGCGATCGCAGCAAGGACATCGCCCGACAAAATCGCGATATTGGTGTTCCATTTTTTATGAATCGTTGCGCGTCCCCGGCGCAAATCGTCTTGATCCATAATGTCGTCATGAACCAGTGAAAAATTGTGCAGAATTTCCACGGCCGCCGCGGCATGAATCGATTTCTTGTAGTTCCGTGAAATGAGTTGGCTCGAAAGCAAGAGCAGAACAGCGCGCAGCCTTTTACCGCCGCTGTCAAAAAGGTATTGAACAGGCCCATACAGTGTAATCGGTTTTCTTTTGGCGATATAACGCTGGATAATTTTATCCATCTCCCGGATGAGAGATTTTACTTCATGATCCGTTTTTTTCAAAGCGAAAATCCGGTTATTTGAAAATATTGAGCCAAGAATATAAAAAAGTAACTAATAATGATTTGAGAATCAAGCGATTTATTCCGCCCTGTTTTTTCATTTGTCCATTTTTTTCCGATAATTTCATCGTCTTTTTGTACCTGAAATTCAATTTTGGTGGTAGGATGTGGGTTATTCTCTTTCTCCATTTCAAGCCCATTAAGCCATTAAATACAACAAATTATTGAATTTTTCGCTTGACATTGAGCCTTAAATGGCTGAACTTAACAAGAAAGTGGGTAAAAGTGGGTTAATTTAACTTAATCGGATTTGTTTTTATGGCTTCTTTTAAAGGAACATATGTATACACTTTAGATCCGAAAAACAGGTTCAATATCCCTGCAAAAATGCGTAATGCTTTTATACCGGAGGATCATGACGGCGTTGTTTTGACGCGCGGTTTCGACCAGTGTATTTACGTGTACTCCATGACCGAATGGAAAAAACTGGAAGAAAAATTTAGAACGCTTTCAATCATGGACGGCAATACGCGTAAACTCATTCGCTTAATATCCGGGAATGCGCACGAATATGACCTTGACAAACAGGGACGTGTCGTGATTCCGCACACTCTTCTGGGATTTGCACAAATCGAAAAAGAGATTTTAATCATAGGTATGCTCAACTGGATCGAAGTGTGGAATCCAAAAATATACGAAGAAGTGCATCGAAATTTTGATCTCGAGAAAACGGCCGAAAAAATGGTCAGCTTTTAATTCGGCGCTATATGACTTTGACCTATCATAATCCTGTTCTTTTACATGAGTGTATCTCGCATTTGAATATCCGGCCAAACGGAATTTATGTTGACGGAACGCTCGGCGGCGGCGGACATACGGAAGCTATCTTACAGCAGAATAATTCCTGCAAAGTCCTTGCTTTCGACGTTGATGAGGACGCGATCAAATCGGCCCAGGAAAGGCTTCGGCCGTTTGCTTCACGGATCATTATCGAACAAGCCAATTTCCGCCAACTGCGCCAAATTTTGGATGTACATAAGATTTCGGCAATCAACGGCTTGCTTCTGGACTTAGGCGTTTCGTCGTTTCAACTGGACCATTCTCAGAAAGGGTTCAGCTACCGTTTCGACGCACCGCTGAAAATGCAGATGAATGACCGGGAATCCTTCAGCGCCCGTGAAGTGGTCAACGAGTACGACGAAAAACAACTGGCTGATATTTTTTTTCAGCTAGGC
Source organism: bacterium (assembly GCA_008933615.1). Taxonomy (NCBI): domain Bacteria; species bacterium. Next base: position 48,523 of record WBUR01000020.1, read on the forward strand.
GAAGAAAAACATTCCCGGCGAATCGCACGCGCCATAACGAAAGCGCGAACACAGCAGCCGATTGAAACAACCACACAGCTTGCACAGGTTATTATGAATATCATTCCTGAAAGGTTTGCAAAAAAAACATTGTCGCGGATTTTTCAGGCGATACGAATCCAGGTGAATGATGAATTAAATAATCTCAGACAAGCGCTTAAGGATGCGCTGGATGTAATCGATCATGGCGGAAGATTGGCCGTCATATCGTACCATTCGCTTGAGGACCGGATCGTAAAAGACTTTTACAGAAATGAGGCGTCGGATAAGATATTTGATCCGAATTATCCCGAACTGTCACAAAGCAAACAGCCCCGCCTGCAGATCGTGACAAGAAAACCGATTGTATCGGCGGAAAACGAAGTTTTTAAAAATCCAAGGGCACGCAGCGCCAAACTTAGAGTAGCGGTGAGAATATGAGTCATCCATACGGCACGATTACCGGCCTGGATTATTCCGGTAAAAAGAAAAAGATCATGGTTTCGGAAAATGCCATTTCAACCGATAAGTTCCAACCGCGTACAAAATATGAAAAATATTTGGAACAACCGGCAACAACAGCAAAACCCGGCGAATCTCAGAAAGCCAAAGAAAAAACAAAGGAATTGAGCGCTGCGAAAAAAGAATTTCCGGTTACGCCGATTAAACTGTTTACTGTTTTTTTCGTGCTCGCCTGCCTGATGATCGTCTGGATTTGGGAAACCAATTATGTTCGTGAAGGTCTTGTAGAAATTGAAAAATTAAAAGATGTAAAAATGGAACTTGAAAAGGCCAATGAATCCATTCAGGTCGACATCACCAGTTTATCCGATTATCAGCGAATCGAAAAAATTGCAGCCGACAAGCTCAAGATGATCCCCTCCAAAGAAAAACCGGGCGTCATTTTTCTCGATGCAGAAAAAGCAAAGTCATTGAATGAAACGCAAAAAGCGACTATAGAACCTTAAAAGTCATGACGGAAGAAATAAAGAAAACCCCCGAAGATCTTTTTGTCAAGAAACGCGTAACGCGTTTGCGCACGATCGCCGTCTTTTTTGTTCTGCTGGCCATCGGAGTCGTGATCCGTCTATTCATGATTCAAATGGTTAATACCAGTACGTATCAACTTCTTGCCAAAAGGCAGTACGAACGCCGCGTTACCCTTGATGCAGAACGCGGTGTTATTTATGACCGCAATATGAATAAGATCGCCGTGAACCTCATCAATTATTCTTTTGCCGCCGATCCGAGTTTTATGAAAGAAACCGACAAAGACAAAGTGGCCGAGAACTTTGCACTCGTTTTCAAAAAGCCGAAATCCGAGTATCGCAAGTTATTATCCAAATCAACAGCTTTTGTCTGGCTTGAACGCCGTGTTTCTGAAATGACCGCGAGGCAAATAAACGATTCTATCCGAGGCCTAATAAAATTGCAGTCTCTCCGCAGGCATTATCCGTACGGCAAAGCGGCCGCATCCATTTTAGGATTCACGAATATCGACAATCAGGGTTCATCCGGAATCGAGTTGGATCAAGAGAGCGAGTTAGGCGGACTAGACGGATGGGCCATCTTACAGGCCGATGCCTTGGGACGTCTGCGGCCTAATCCAGATTACCCGCATCAGGAAACCAAAAATGGCAGAAACATTCGGTTGACGATCGACATGAATTACCAGACTATTGCATATCAGGAACTGGAGAAAACCGTTAATGATTATGACGCCGATGACGGGATGGTCATCATCATGGCTCCCGGTACCGGCGAGATTCTTGCCATGGTCAATTACCCCGGATTTGATCCAAATACGCCAGAAAAATATAATTCATCGAACTTATTTCGCAACCGCGCCGTCACCGATTTATACGAACCGGGCTCCACCTTCAAGGCCTTCTCTGCTGTTGCTGCGTTGGAAGAAAGAGTTCGTAAACCTGAAGATCGTATTAACTGCGAGAACGGCCAGATCAAATTATATAACCAGGTCATTCACGATTCAAAAAAACACGGTACGTTAACCTTTACGGAAGTGGTTCAAAAATCGAGCAATATCGGTATTATTAAAACAACCCAGCTTTTGGGCGAAGAAAAATTGTATCAATATGTTCGAGCGTTCGGGTTTGGAAATGAAACCGGCATTGATCTTGAAGGCGAAATTCGAGGAGAACTGAAACATCCTACAAAGTGGTCCGGCCTGACTCTACCGATGATATCCATTGGTCAGGAAGTCGGCGTCACGGCGCTTCAGATGGCGAATGCGTATTCTGCCATCGCCAATGGCGGAAGTCTGTATAAACCGTTTGTCATTCAATCTATCATTGATCTTTCGAACGACGATAAAACCGTAATGTTCGAACCGCAGTTTATCCGCAGCATCGCCTCAAAAGAAACCATGACTTCAGTCGCAGGCATGCTGCGTGAAGCGGTGGTAGGAGGAACCGGCCAACGCGCTCAAATTAAGGGCGTTGAAGTTGCCGGAAAAACAGGAACAGCGCAAAAAATCGAGCAGGGATCAAGGACATATTCCAAAGACAAGTTTACCGCATCGTTCGCCGGTTTTTTTCCGGTTAAAAATCCTCAGTTGGTTTTCCTTGTCATCGTCAATAATCCTCGTAAAAGCATATGGGGAGAGGCTTCGGCGGCAACTACCGCGCGTGCAATCGTCGAGAAGATCATTAATTCATCCGACGCATTCGCCAAGTCAATCAATCGCGTCATGGCTGAACTTGAGCAGGATTCAACGCTTGAACAAAACGGACTTACGCCGGACGTAAAATATCTGACTACAGAAACCGCAAAAAACATATTGGATAAACTTGAACTTCCGTATCGGTTCATCGGCTCGGGCGACATGGTAGCCGATCAAGCCTGGGACTTTGACGGCGGGAAAAAAGTTTTACTTTTAAAAACCGGATCGCAGCTAACCGTCAGCGAAGCGCAGTTATCCGACGAGTCCAGCAGCCCGGTCAAAAGAGTTCCGGATGTCCGAGGCATGAGCGTGCGCATGGCGATGAATAGACTGTACGAAGCGGGCATAGACGTAAAAATCAAGGGCAGCGGATTTGTCATCGCACAATATCCCCGCGCAGGTAAAGGCATTAAGAGCGGCGAGCGTTGCGTAATACAATGCCGCCCCAGTTTATAATTTACTAACCCGAAAGGGAAAATCATGGTTAAACGAAATGGACTGATGCCGATGGGATTCGTGCATTTTGATCCTGAAAACAGCCTGTCAATGTCCGCGAAGAACGATCATATGACGGTGACAGGGGTTTCAGACCTAACGCAGGAATTGGTGCTTCTGAAAAAGAAACAAATGAAAACAAACCGTAATAATCTTTCGGTCACGATGTGGAGTCAGGATGTCGCGTTTTTCTTATAAAGATTGCGGGAAGATCGGCCGCACACAAAATATGACGCAGGCATGGACGGCGAATGGCGTTTCCACGGATAGCCGCAGTTTGGAAGCGGGCAATTTATTTTTTGCATTATCGGGCGAGCGGTTTGACGGCCACGGTTATGTGAGAGACGTTTTCCAAAAAGGCGCCGCTGCATGCGTCGTTTCTGAAAACTGGTTTATGCAAAATGGGTCAAACTTCTCAGGAGAGAAATTTGTTGTAGCGGGCGATCCTCTACTTGCACTGCAAAACCTGGCCAGGCTTCATCGACAGCGAAGCGAAGCATCCGTGATCGCAATTACAGGAACCAACGGAAAAACAACGTGCAAAGAAATGACTCACGCGGTGTTATCAAAAAATTTCAGAACCGTTGCAACTCAGGGAAACCTGAATAATGAGATCGGCGTTCCGTTAACCCTGCTCAAGATCGAGCAAGACACCCAAGCGGCGGTTATTGAAATGGGCGCCGACAAAAAGGGCGACATTGCTTTTTTATGCGATATGGCGCAACCGGACAGCGGCGTTATTACTAATATCGGAACAGCCCACATCAAGTCATTCGGCAGCATCGAGGCCATCTCGGAAACCAAAGGCGAATTATTCGACTATCTCACGGCGGACGGCGTCCGGTTTGTAAATATCGGCGATGCGCGCCTGCGTGCCCATTCAAAACAAACCAAAGGATTGGTAACTTTTGCAATCAATAATGAAGCGGATTATCGCGCAGAAATTATTTCATTGAACGAACTCGCATGCGCCAGGATTAGAATTCATGCGCCTGAGGGACACTCTTTCGATTTTCAACTGGAGATCTCGGGCCTTCATCATGCCAATAATGCGCTCATTGCCGCATCCATAGGTTTCTCACTCGGTATTGATGAGGCGGACATCGTTTCAGCGCTGGAGAATTACCGTTCCCCATCAAATCGGATGGGCATTCGCCGCTACAACGACATCACCGTTTTGGACGATACGTATAATGCAAACCCGGAATCCATGCGCGCTGCGCTGGATACGCTGATGACGATTAAGCGCAGAGGTAGAGCGGTTGCGGCATTATCGGACATGCTGGAGCTCGGCTCAATCAGTACGGAGGAACACGCTAAAATCGGCGATTATATCTTAAAAAAAAAACCGGACGCTTTGTTCACAACCGGCACAGCATCAAAAATTATTCATGAGCGCGCGGAAACGATATCCGGTAATTTTTATTATGAAAAAAAAAAAGAAATGGCGGCCGAACTTAAGAAATTTATTAAACCCGGCGATGTTGTTCTCATCAAAGGCTCGCGCGGTATGGAGATGGAAGAGGTTGTCAACGAACTGATTTCATAAATTAAGAGGTTCACGTGTTTTATTACCTGTATCAAATATTTGGGGATTACCACATCAGCGGCGCTAACCTGTTCAGGTATATCACTTTTCGATCCGCGATGGCGGCTGTTACGGCTCTGGCGATCAGTTTATTTGTCGGCCCGTACATCATCCGTAAACTTAAAGAAGCGCAGATCGGCGAAGAAATTCGCGACGATGGGCCGCAATCGCATCTGTCAAAATCAGGAACTCCAACCATGGGCGGACTTATCATTCTGGCATCGGTGATCATTCCGACTCTCTTGTGGGCGGACCTTTCTAATACGTACGTTTTGCTTATACTCGCGTCTACTTTGTGGATGGGTATGGTCGGTTTCATTGACGACTACCTCAAAGTCATTAAAAAAATGAAAAAAGGATTGATAGCCCGTTATAAAACCATGGGGCAGATCATGCTGGGGGTGATGATCGGTTCGGTTATGTATTTCTCTCCGGAATTTGAAAAGATAGCGACCGTAACTACGATTCCTTTTGTCAAAAATCTGAATCTCGATTTCGGATATCTTTATATACCCTTTGTGGTCTTCGTTATTACAGCAATGTCAAACGCCGTTAACCTAACCGATGGCCTGGACGGTTTAGCCATCGGAGTAGTTTCGATCGCGGTCACTGCTTTTGCCGTGATGTGTTACGTAACCGGCAATGTGCTATTCAGCGATTATCTTAATATTATTTATATTCAGCAAAGCAGCGAACTGACCATCTTTTGCACAGCCATGGTCGGCGCCGGCCTGGGGTTTTTGTGGTATAACTCATATCCCGCACAGGTATTCATGGGCGACACGGGCGCATTGGCTCTGGGCGCCTCTTTGGGAACGCTTGCCATACTAATCAAAAAAGAATTGCTGCTGCCGATCATCGGCGCCGTGTTTGTCGCTGAAAACCTCTCCGTCATTTTGCAGGTCGCATATTTTAAATACACAAAGAAGAAAACCGGCGAAGGCAAACGCATTTTTCTGATGGCGCCGCTTCATCATCATTATGAGCTTAAAGGCTGGCATGAGACAAAAGTCGTAACCCGATTCTGGATCATGGCGATTCTGTGCGCACTTTTGACATTGACAACCTTTAAGGTAAGATAACGGATTCGGCCTTGGATGTTCTTAATAAAAATATTTCTGTAATCGGCGCCGCATTGAGCGGCATTGCAGCCGCCAGGCTTCTGAAGCGAAACGGGGCGCGTGTTTTTCTGAGTGAGTTTGCGCCGCAAGAACAGAAATCCAAAGAATATGTTCTTTTACAAAATGAAAAACTGGAATGCGAATTCGGCGGACATTCGGATAGGGCGTTACAAGCGGATTGGGTGGTAGTCAGTCCCGGCGTTCCGAGCGACATACCGATCTTAAGAAAATTAGCTGTACTTAAGATACCTGTTTACAGCGAGATCGAGATCGCGTCACGGTTCCTGAGATCACCGGTCATCGCTGTTACAGGAAGCAACGGCAAAACAACAACAACGACGCTGATCGGTGAAATTTGCAAAAAGTCAGGCCTGAACACGATCGTTGCAGGAAACATTGGAACGCCGCTGTCGGACGTTGCAGAATCCAATTCTGAAAACGGAATTGCCGTTTTGGAAATCAGCAGTTTTCAGGCTGAACGGCTTACCACTTTCAAACCGAAAGTCGGCATACTGCTGAATTTATCGCCGGATCATATGGATCGTTATTCTTCGGTGGATGAATATTACAGAGCTAAGCGAAAGACCTTCGAGATGCAAGACGCCGCCGATTACCTTATATACAATGACGATGACGGCAATGTGAAAAATATAATTGCAGGGCTGGGCGGCACAAAAGTCCCGTTTAGCCTGAGCCGAAAACTTTCTAACGGCTGTTATTTGGATGGCGGCCGCATTATGTGTCAACTGGAAAAGGAAGAAGAAGTGATTACAACGGATCGGATTGGTATAATCGGAAAACACAATATCTACAATGCAATGGCGGCGATTCTTGCCGCGCGGCTGATACATATACCCGTTCCGACAATTCAGCGAACATTACATGAATTTAGAGGAGTTGATCATCGCCTGGAATTTGTAAAAGAAATTCGCGGCGTCCGATTCTATAATGATTCAAAAGCAACCAACGTGGATTCCACTTATGTTGCGTTAGAAAGTTTCACAGCAGAAAAGATTATCCTGATTGCCGGCGGAAAACATAAAGGATCTCCTTATACGCCGTTACGGGAATTGACCAAACAAAAAGTGAAGTGTCTGGTCTTAATAGGCGAAGCGGCGCCCTTGATCGAAAAAGATATGGACGGCATTGTTCCGGCGGTTCGTGCAAAATCAATGCATGAAGCGGTTCGGAAATCATTTGAAAGGGCGACCAACGGCGATGTGATCCTGTTGTCCCCCGCTTGTTCGAGTTACGATATGTTCAAAAATTACGAAGATCGAGGCAATCAATTTAAACAAGAAATATTTCAACTGAATTAAAAAGATTATGATCGACACATCGGTTAAAAAACACACGATCGATAAACCGCTTCTGCTTGTGGTTCTGACTCTGCTTACGATGGGGGTCGTCATGGTCTATAGCGCAAGTAACGTCATCGCGCTGGACAAGTTCGGCAGCAGTTCGCATTTTCTCAAACAGCAGTTTATTCGTGTGATCCTTGGGTTTATTATTTTGGTGTTTGCCACCAAATACGATTACCACAAATATCGAAGCAAAACGATGTTACTGGTTTTGATATCCTTTATAATGCTGGTTATTGTGCTTGGCCTCGGACAGATCAAGGGTGCCGCCCGCTGGCTGCAGTTGGGTGGATTCGGCATTCAGCCGTCGGAGATTGCAAAATTGGCCATTATTTTTTATCTCGCCGCCTATCTCGACAAGAAGGGCGAGCGTATACGCGATTTTCAAAACGGACTTCTTCCGCCTCTGATCATGGCGGGAGCTTTTTGCTTTATGATCTTGATTCAACCTAATTTCAGTACCGCGGCAGTTTTGATGCTGATTGTGCTGGCCATACTTTTTATTGGCGGCATGCGTATCCGGCATTTAGGCGTGATGGCGCTGGTAACCATTCCAACCGCAATAGCCGTGGTCATCTTAAGTCCTTATCGACGGGCGCGTATTACGACATTTCTGGATCCGACGATCGACGCGCAGGGCAGCGGGTATCAGATCAAACAATCATTGATCAGTTTTGCTAACGGAGGGCTTACCGGAACCGGCGTCGGCCAGGGAAAACAAAAATTTCTGTTTCTGCCTGAACCTTTTACCGACTTTATTTATTCAATCATCGGTGAAGAACTGGGATTTATCGGGGCAGTATTCGTTTTGATCTTATTCGTAATATTTCTATTTCGTGCAATGAAAATTGCGAGGACGGCGCCCGATCTATACGGGTTTTACGTTGGCGCGGGCATTACCGTCAGCATCGTTGTTTATGCGCTTATTAATGCCGGTGTGGCTACCGGAATATTTCCGACTACCGGGTTACCGATGCCCTTTATCAGTTACGGCGGTTCATCCCTGCTGTTCACCTGTTTTACGGTGGGCGTATTACTGAATATTTCAACGCAGACCGTTTCCAAAGAAGAAGCTTTAAAACGTACAACAAAAGAAAAAATGTCGAATAGTTTTACGATGAATTTTAATGTAGACGATACGACGCAGCAGACCATAATACCTGCAGAAAAGAAAATGAATTTTGAACCAGTCCAAACAAAACGGACCGGATCGCGTTCGAGTATAGTTGGGATAGACTTGTCGGAGTAAGATGGAAAATGTACGCGTCATTATTGCGGCAGGCGGAACCGGCGGCCACGTATTCCCGGCGCTTGCTTTAGGTGAAGAAATACGGAATCAGTTGCCCGACGCAGACATATTATTTATCGGCACCAATCGCGGCTTAGAGGACCGGGTGATTCCGCAAGCCGGGTTTCGACTGAAGACGATCACTATGAGCGGGTTAGTTCGAAGTTTTTCTCCGATAGATGTTATTCGAAATATCCTGATGCCTTTCAAATTGTTCTTTGGCATGATGCAATCGCTCCTGATTCTTCGGCGTTTCAAGCCGGCTATTGTGATCGGCTGTGGAGGATACGTGACAGCGCCGGTCGTATGGTTGGCGGCAAAAATGGGAATAAAAATTTTGCTTCAGGAACAAAATAGCCGTCCCGGACGCACGACTTTGTTTCTTTCAAAATATGCCGACGAAGTGCACTTGAACTACGAGGACGCTGCTCATTTTTTTGGAAAGACAGATAAACTGAAGGTCAGCGGCAATCCGATTCGGAAAGGGCTTCAGAAGATAGACCGCCAGGAAGCGGCCCGTTTTTTTGAAATACATCCCAACAATAAGACGTTGTTGGTTGTCGGCGGAAGCCTTGGCGCCCATTCGATCAATCTGGCGCTTTTGGATATAGTAGAGGAGTTGATTCAACACAATGATATCAATGTTCTTTGGCAATCCGGAAAAAACGATTATGACGGCATCGTACGTAAAGTCCGTCACGATCACGTGAAGGTTTTGAAATTTATTGACAATATGTCCGCAGCGTATTCATGCGCGGATCTGGTGTTGTGCCGCGCAGGCGCTATGACATTGTCCGAGATCACGATGATTGGAATTCCTGCCGTGCTGGTCCCCTATCCGCATGCGGCTGAAAATCATCAGGCATACAATGCCAATTCACTGGCTGATCGCAACGCAGCCGTGTTGATTCTAAACTCGGAATTGAAACAAGAATTGAAGCCGGTGTTATTCGAATTATTGAAAAGCCCTGATAAACTCAAAAGAATGCGGCAAAACAGTTTCGCGATGCGTCAGCCGGACGCTGCAAAAAAAATTATAGACAGCATGAAATTACTTTTAGGAATTTGATGATCGATATTAAAAAAATTCATTTTGTCGGAATCGGAGGAATCGGAATGAGCGGGCTTGCAGAAATCCTGCATGGGCAGGGATATACTGTTACCGGCTCGGATCGCTCACCCGGCGGCATCATTGAACGACTGAAGTCGCTCGGTATCGTTTGTCATATCGGGCACGATGCTAAACATGTCGACTGCGATTTACTGGTCTATACGGCGGCGGCCAATTCAGAGAATCCTGAACTGATCGAAGCAAATCGGCGAAACATTCCGGTTATTAAGCGCGCAGCATTATTAGGCGAATTCGTCAGGATGAAGAAAGGTATCGCCATCAGCGGCACGCATGGAAAAACGACGACGACGGCTATGATAGGAATGATGTTGGAACATGCGGAGTTACATCCGACAATTTTTGCCGGCGGAATAATGAAGGAATTAAAAACCAACGCAAAATTGGGTGACGGTGACTACGTGGTTGTAGAAGCCGATGAGTATGACCGCTCGTTTCTTGAACTGCATCCATGGATATCGGTGATCAACAATATCGAATCGGACCACCTGGACTGTTACCATGATCTTGATGATATAAAACAAACATTTGCGCAGTTTGCCAATCAAACTTCGATTTTCGGCAGTGTATGGGTTAACATAGATGACGCGAATGCCTCGGAAATTATTTCTAAAATATCAAGGCGGATTAAAACCTTTGGGCTATCAACAAAAGCAGATATAAGTGCGGCTAATGTAATACAAATATCTAATAAGCAGACATTTGATGTATTGAATAATCATAAACTTTTAGGGACGGCCACATTGAATCTCAGCGGCAGTCATAATGTAAAAAACGCGCTGGCATGTTTTGCCATAGGCCATGATTTAAATATTCCTTTCAGTACTATTGCAAAAAGTCTTGAGCAATTTGAAGGAACTGCAAGACGGTTTGAAATACTCGGAACGATAAACGGCGTAACATGGATCGACGATTATGCGCATCATCCGACCGAGATACAGGCAACACTCAAAGGAGCAAGACAGGGATGGCCGAAAAAACGAATTGTTGCAGTGTTTCAACCGCATCTGTTTACGCGCACGCGCGATTACCTTAACGATTTTGCACGGTCTTTTACAGATGCCGATGACGTTGTGCTCACCGATATTTACGCGGCGCGAGAGGAACCGATAAAAGGTATTAGCGGGCAAAGCCTTTTTGAAGAAACAAAGAAGCAGCATAAACGGGTACTGTATGTACAGGATAAAAATAAATTGGCTAAAAAAATTCTAAGTATATCGCGGGAAGGCGATCTGGTCATTACCATGGGAGCAGGCGATATAACTGATGTGGGCCGATCGGTAGTGTCCAAACAAACGGCATAATAGATCGTGCAAAATACAGATGACATAAAACAAATTTTTAAAGGCGATGTTTTTGAAAACGAACCTTTATCGCGACATACCTGGTATCAAATCGGCGGGCCCTGTGATTTTTATTGTATACCGGAGGATATTGACAACTTAAAAGGACTTATTGGCTACTGTGAAAAAAACCGGTACGACTACTTCATTCATGGCAAAGGTAGTAATCTTCTGATCGGCGATAACGGCATAAGAGGTTTTGTTATTGATGTATCAAAAGCATGTTCTTTCACAAAAATAGAGAAATCGATCGTCACGGCCGGCGCTGGCGTTTACATGCCTAAACTCGTTTTAGAATGTGAAAAACTCGGCCTCGGCGGAATGGAGATGTTCGCAGGAATTCCAGGATCGGTTGGCGGAGCAATCAAAATGAACGCCGGTTGTCATGGCAAAGAGATGTTCGACGTTTTAACCGCTGTCACTGTGATGAAACACGGCTCAACTGCAACGCTGCAAAAGGGCCAAATCGAATTCGGATATCGTCATGTGAAAACATTTGACGACCCGTCCATAGTGATTCTGTCAGGAAACATGCAGTTGGAATACACGGATGAGGAAAAATTATCCGAACGACGCAAGGAATTTATGAAGAAAAGACAACTGACACAGCCTATTAATTTACCGAGTTCCGGCAGTGTGTTCAAAAATCCAATAAACGATCATGCGGCGCGCCTGATCGACCAATGCGGGTTGAAAGGCTTAAGAATAGGGCAGGCCTCTGTTTCAACGAAGCACGCAAATTTTATTGTTAACGAGGGCGGCGCCCGAGCGATGGATGTGTTACAAATCATAAAAAAAATCAAAGAAACTGTATTCAAACGTTTCGGCGTTGCGTTGGAATTAGAAGTTAAATTAGTTGGGTTTTCTCAGGATGAACTTAAAAATCTGATATAATCATGATTCGAAAAAAACGAATTACAACACAGGTTGATCTGTTCGTGCAGGAGGAGGTTCTGACTCCCGCTCCTCATATGTCGGAGCAAACCGAGCCGCCGCTCCCGTTCGGCACCATCACCGTGACGAGGGGATTTCAGAACCCTATACTGATGAGCTCATTGGATGACGTTATCACTGCTCAACAAGATACGACAGGCAGCAGGGTAAACGAATTTCACGTTCCCGAGTTGAAAAACGAAATGGATGAACGGGAGGAAATCGCGCTTCATACCCAGGAGCCCATAGAAGAAGAACGGAGCCCCGCTGAAGCACGAACAGAGGATCGGGAAAACCAGATCATCAACCGTGATTTCTCCGATGGATTTTATTTGAATGAATCCCAAAAGAAAACCTATGAAGAAAAAATATTCGAAGAAGAAGCCGAACTCCGGAGAAATGAGCACCATAAGCGTATTCTGAAAATTGCAACGGTGGTCATGTTATCGTTTTCTGTTCTTTTGTTGTGGAATTGGCAGGATTGGGTTATCAATTCCTCTTTATTTACTCTCAAGAATGTTTTTGTTCAAGGTAGCATGATGAGTAATAAGAACGACATTCTAAAATTGGCTGATCTCGACATGGGCGTACGTCTGGCGGAAGTCGATGTGGCGAAGACCGCAGAACGCATTAAAACAAACCCAATTTTTAAAACCGTGGTGGTCAGCCGCAATTATCCATCCAGTATTGTTATCAATGTGACGGAACGCCAGCCGTTTGCTTTTGTTCTATTGGATGAGCTCTATGCTGTGGATAATAACGGTATTGTTTTGCCCAGGCTCAAGGCAAAAATGATCTACAATCTACCGATCATTTCCGGTATCAATGCTCTCGCGACACCCGGAAAAAAACTTAACTCCAATCAGTTGCAACTCGCTTTGCGGTTCCTGGAAAAAGCAAAACTACTTGACGAGTCGGTGTATTATGAGATTTCCGAGATTAACATCAAAAAAGACGATATGCTGGTTTATCTCAATACGATCCATGCGACCGTTAAAATTGACGATGAAAATCTGGACCGTTCCGTGATTTATCTTGGAACGGCTATTCCGTATTTCAAACAAAATGAAAATACCGATAAGATCAAAGTAATGGATCTGCGTTATGAAGGACAAATTCTAATTAAAAATTAATTCAAACTTCAGGTAAAGGTGCCTCATGGAAAATAATATTGTGGTTGGTTTGGATATTGGAACCACAAAAATTGCCGCTCTTATTGCCGTACTGAACGGCAAAGAAATTAATCTGATCGGAGTCGGAAATTATCCGTCGGTCGGATTAAAACGCGGCATGGTTGTCAACATTGAACATACGGTCGAATCGATCAGAAAAGCGATCAACCAGGCTGAACTGATGGCCGGAGTCACCGTGGATTCCGTGTACGTCGGTATCGCCGGCGATCATGTTCGCGGTATTAACAGTCATGCCGTTGTCGCGGTCGGACGCGACGATCATGAGATAACGGAAGACGATGTCCGCCGCGCGATCGATGCAGCCAAAGCGATCACGATGCCGATGGACCGCGAGATCATTCACGTCATACCTCAGGAATTTATCGTTGATACACAGGAGGGAATTCGTAATCCAATCGGATTGACCGGTACAAGATTGGAAGTGGAAGCGCATGTGGTAACGGGCGCCGTCGCTTCGGCACAAAATATTTTTCGCTGCGTTACCCGTGCGGGCTATAAAGTGAAAGATCTTGTACTGGAGCCCCTTGCATCAAGCTACGCGGTGCTTGACCGCGAGGAACAGGAACTGGGGGTCACGTTGATCGACATCGGCGGCGGCACTACGGATATCGCAATGTTTTTTGACGGCAGTATTCGTGCGACCGATATGCTCGGGCTGGCAGGACAGCAGGTGAGCAATGATATTTCCATTTGCTTAAAAACACCTTACGACAAAGCCGAAGAACTTAAGAAGACGTACGGTTGCGCGATGGGGTCTTTGGTAGATGAATCCGAAATGATCGAAATTCCGGTTGTCGGCGGGCGGGCGCCGAGACAAATTCAGAAAAAATATCTCGCAAAAATCGTGGAAGCGCGCATGGATGAAATCTTTAATCTGGTGCTCTACAGCATGCAAAACAATAAAATGTACAACCTGATGAATGCAGGCGTTGTGTTAACCGGCGGGGGTTCATTACTGGAGGGCTCCGTTGAACTTGCTATGGAAATATTCAAGATGCCGGTACGAATTGGTTACCCGCGGGGCTTTGGCGGCCTCATGGACGCGGCAAGCAACCCGATCTATGCGACCGGTATCGGTCTTATTCATTATGGAATTCAAAAAAATAAATTACAGGTTCATGAAGATTTTGAAAACGTAGATGAACCGTCCGACGAGGATACAGGCGAACAACGCGCTTCTCATACCGATGCGCTTAACGAACAATCGTTAACCGGAGAATACCAGGGCAAATTATACGGGAAGATCACCGATCGTATGAAAAAATGGCTGGATGAATTCTTTTAATCAATAACAAATCATGAAAATTAAACGGCTAATTAATAAAACTCGGAGGAGTTATGATCACATACGATGAAGCTAGAGAATACGGTGCCAAGATGCGCATCGTAGGTATTGGCGGCGGTGGCTGCAACGCGGTGAATACTATGATCAGTTCCAGCCTGAATGGCGTGGAATTTATCGCCATCAATACGGATATGCAGGCGCTGGAATCAAATAAAGCGCAGCATAAAATTCAAATCGGGAGAACTTTGACGCGCGGACTTGGTGCGGGCGCAAATCCTGATATTGGTAAACGCGCAGCAGAAGAGGATATCGATCAGGTAAAAAGCGTGTTGGAGGGCTCCGATCTGGTATTCATCACGTGCGGCATGGGCGGCGGCACGGGAACAGGCGCCGCGCCGATCATTGCGGAAGTTGCGAAAAGCATGGGCGCTCTGACCATTGGTATTGTGACAAAGCCGTTTAATTTCGAAAAAGGCAAACGGATGAAACAGGCCATGATCGGTGTGGAGGAATTGCGCGAGATGGTTGATACGTTAATTGTTATTCCCAATGAGAAACTTCTTATGGTCATGCCAAAAAATACTCCATTTATACAGGCTTTTAAAGCGGCCGATGATGTATTATACCGTGCGACCAAAGGTATTGCCGACCTGATATCCAACGCCGGTTACGTGAATGTGGATTTTGCCGACGTGAAAAAAATAATGAGCGGCGCCGGCGATGCCATCATGGGTATGGGCATTGGAACTGGCGAAAGGCGAGGCGAAGAAGCCGTCAAACAAGCGATTAATAGCCCTCTGTTGGAAGAGACCAGCATCGAAGGCGCCACCGGTATTCTGTTAAATCTGACCTGCCCGATGGATTTTACAACAGAAGAAGTTGATCAGATTTCCAATCTCATAACGGGTGTTGCCGGTGAAGATGCCGATGTTATCTGGGGTTACGGCGTGGATGAAAACTTAAAGAATGAAGTACACGTAACCGTGATCGCGGCCGGCCTAAACCGTCATCGATATCCAAAAAATGCTGTGTCCGCAAACGCGGGGGAAGACTCTTCATCTCCGTTGTCCATAACAAAACGGACTATTAAGTATACGGAACATCTTCAGGATATACGTTCTAATCGTTACAAAAACCTTGAAGTACCCGCGATTCAGCGACATGAAGAATTTGAGATTGAAACATCGGCGCAGGATGACGATGAAAAATTGAAAATGACAGGAACGGATAATTTGGATGATCGAAATATCCCAACATTCATTCGTAATCATACGAAATTGAAAAAGTAAATTATTGTCTTTCTCTCTCCAGCCTGTAGGGCTGAAAAAGACAGGGTAAAGCAGTCGAGGAGTAATCCACGGCTGCTTTTTTTTGCATTTTAAATTCAAAAAAATTCGAAATTTATAAGAGAAAATATGTTGGCCAACCTTCACCAATGCACATAAAAATCCCTTTACTTTTTGATGTAAATTTCTTTAATTTGCACACCTGACGTTTTTCGATACCAATTAACAGGAGATTCGTATGAGCACCTGGCTCGTGGAAAAGTGCAAACCGTTCGCAAATTTTGTCGACGATATTAAGGCCAAAGGTCTTTACAGCTATTTTACAGAATTAGAACAAACCGGAACCTACATAAAGGTTGGCGGTAATACCCTCGTAAATTTTTCATCGAACGATTATCTTGGCCTCACGCACGACCCCCGGGTGATCACTGAGGCAAAAAAAGCTTTGGATATTTACGGTTCGGGATTGTGCGGTTCACGTTATGTTGTAGGAACGACCGTTGAGCATGTTAAATTAGAAGAAAAAATTGCCGCATGGAAAGGTAAAGAATCCTGCATCGTATTCACAACGGGATATCAGACATTATTAGGATCCATTTCTGCCCTGCTTGTGAAAGCGGACGATTCGATTGAAGATAACATTGTTTTGGCGATTGACAAACTCAGCCATGCTTGCATACTGGACGGATGCGCTTTATCCGTCGGTACGCATATGACGCGCGGCTCTTCGAAAATGCTCGACGGACAGATCCGGTACTTCAGGCATAACGACCCGGGCAGCCTTGATTCGATTGTGAAATCAAGCACCAACAAAGGCAAAAACGTAATTATTATCGTCGAAGGCGTCTACAGTATGGACGGCGACATCTGCCATCTTCCGGAATTTGTGAAAATAGCCGAAAAATATGACGCCTGTATCGCCATTGATGATGCGCACGGAACCGGCGTTCTCGGAAAAACCGGAAGAGGAACGGCAGAACATTTTGGATTGGAAGAACATATTGATCTATTAATGGGCACGTTCAGCAAAGCCTTGGGCTGTGTAGGCGGATTTGTTACAGGACAAAAAGACGTTATCTCGCATATCAAACACAAAGCACGGAGTTTTATGTTCTCCGCCGCACCGCCAGTATCCAATATTGTTTCTGTGTCAAAGATCATCGATATTATTCAGACGGAGCCCGAACATTTACAGAACCTACGGCAAAATGAAAAATATTTTAAAGACCATCTCAAGCGTCTAGGATTTAATTACGGTCAAAGTGCGACTCCGATCGTACCGATCATTATCGGCGATAGTGAAAAAACAATGTATTTGTCTAAAAAATTATTCGCAGATGGCGTGTTGATGCTTCCGATGGTTTATCCGGCGGTGGCCAAAGGCGAGGAAAGATTACGATGTACGATCAGCGCCAAACATTCGAAAGCTGACCTCGATAAAGCTCTCGAGGTATTGGAAACGGAAGGCAGAAAAATCGGAGTTATTTAAAAAGCTCTTAATCAAAATGTGTAATAAAAAAATCCGTACTCTCAATGTACGGATTTTCTTGTTTTAAGCATTCGGTCATACGAAGAAATAACGCTTACCCATTCATAGATTCAAGGAAATGTTTATTGGAACGCGTTCCGCGCATCTTATCAAGAATAAACTCCATTGCTTCCACAGGCGTCTTATCGTTGATCAGTTTGCGTAAGATCCACACACGGCCCAATTCAAATTGCGCCAGCAATAGTTCCTCTTTTCGCGTACCGGAACGGTTAATATCGATTGCGGGATAGACACGGCGATCGGACAGGCGGCGATCCAGGATAATTTCCATATTGCCGGTACCTTTGAATTCTTCGAAGATTACATCATCCATACGGCTGCCCGTCTCGATAAGCGCAGTCGCGATGATGGTCAAACTTCCGCCCTCTTCTACTTTACGAGCGGCTCCGAAAAATCGTTTCGGCCGATGTAATGCATTGGAATCCACGCCGCCGGACAAGATTTTTCCGCTGTGAGGCACGACAGTGTTATGCGCACGGGCCAGACGGGTGATCGAATCAAGCAGGATCACGACGTCATGACCACACTCCACCATGCGTTTTGCTTTTTCAAGAACGATATCCGCCACCTGCACATGCCGCTCTGGCGGTTCGTCAAATGTAGAACTCAACACCTCCGCTTTGACGGAGCGTTCCATATCGGTAACTTCCTCCGGACGTTCATCGATCAGCAGCACGATCATCCGGACTTCAGGATTGTTCTCGGTGATGCTATTGGCAATATTCTTTAGAAGTACGGTTTTTCCGGTTCGCGGCGGCGCAACAATCAGACCGCGTTGCCCTTTTCCGATCGGCGTCATCAGATTCATCACGCGCATGGAAAAATTGTTCGGATCTTTTGTTTCGACGTCAAGCCGTTCTTTGGGATAAATCGGCGTTAAATTGTCAAAGAGAATTTTATTTTTCGCTTCTTCAGGATTTTCAAAATTGACCGCTTCTACCCTCAGTAACGCAAAAAACCGTTCGCTTTCTTTCGGAGGGCGTATCTGTCCGCTGACTACATCACCTGTACGGAGGCCAAATTTTTTGATCTGGGAAGGAGAAATATATATATCATCCGGACTGGGCAGATAATTATAATGCGACGATCTCAAGAATCCATATCCGTCAGGAAGTATTTCCAGAACGCCTTCACTGAAGATAAAACCGTCCTTTTTGGTTTGTTCCTCTAAAATGGTAAATATTAGTTCCTGCTTTTTCATGCCGCTGACGCCGGCAATATTCAAATTCTTTGCAATATCGTTCAACTCGGATATTTTCAAATCTTTCAGATTTGCGAGATTAAACGAAACAGTATTTTCTTCAATTCTTTCAGCCATGACTTTGTCTTTTTAGTTTAAAAATAAGTTCAATTAGAAATTTTTAACATAGGGGTTAATGGAACGAATATTTGATAAAAGATAGATATGCGGAGAATTTTCTCAGGCTATTAGATCTTAAAAATAATTAACTTGGATTGAGTTTAAGACGTGAACCTAACTTGTAGCTATAGACATTGCAGCAACCGGTATAAAGGTAAAGGAAAGGCTCAAAATTGTCAAGTACATTTTGAGCCTTTTTACAAGTTTTACTTACCCTTCATCTGTGCGACCTGTTTTGTTAACTCAGGAAGTATTTCAAATAAATCGCCGACAATGCCGTAATCGGATATTTTAAATATCGGCGCTTCTGCGTCGCTATTGATCGCTACAATATACTTGGAACTGGACATTCCGGCCAAGTGTTGTATGGCGCCAGAAATTCCAACTGCTATATAAAGCTGCGGGCTAACCGTTTTACCCGTTTGCCCAACCTGTTCCTCATGCGAACGCCATCCGGCATCCACCACTGCGCGTGATGCGCCGTGAGCGGCGCCCAGCGCATCAGCTAACTTAACTATCATCTCCCAGTGTTCTGGCGCCTTTAATCCCCGTCCGCCGGACACAATAATATCCGCTTCGGTCAGCTCGATCTTTTTGCCGGATTCAACGACCATTTCTTTGACCTTAACGCGGGCAGGCTTGATGGCAACATTAAGTTTCTCAATGGTGGCCTGCGCCGGATTTTCCTGTATACGAAACACATTGGGACGTAAGCTGATCACCTGATGTGGTGTACTGATCGTTATTTTTTGAAAAGCTTTTCCTGCCATCATCGGTCTTGTAATGACAAGTTTACCGCCATCCGAATCAAAATGCGTCACATCGGTTGCAAGACCCGCCTTAAGTCTTCCCGCAACGCGAGGTCCGAGGTCTCTTCCCATTGCTGATGCCGGCATTAAAACGATAGTAGCCTTTTCTTTTTTTACGGCTTCCTCGATCGCCTGGGTATATCCTTCAGTAGAATATTTATCAAGACCGGCATCGTCTATAACATAGACCTTGGTTATACCGTATTTTCCCAATTCTGCGGCCATTTTTTCAATTCCGGATCCGACTACGAGTGCGGCAGCGGATGTACCAAGTTTATCAGCTAAACGTTTTGCTTCGCTGGCCACTTCGAAACCCGATTTGCGAAACGCTCCGTTTCGTTGTTCGGCAAATGCTAAAATTGACATACTATCTCCAAAAGTTTTAGGTTAATCATTTTAAATCACTTTTGCTTCTTCATGTAATAGACGAAGCAATTCCGGAACAGCGTCGGCTCCCTTTCCGACGATCTTCCCGGCCGGCCTTGCCGGAGGCAGTTCGATCGCTACAATCTCTGTCGTCGCCGCGGCAATAACCGGCTCTTTTTTCTCGAGCGGTTTCTTCTTCGCCGCCATGATACCTTTTAGATTAGGCAACCGTGGCTCGTTTAATCCCTTCTGTGTGCCGATAACTGCGGGAAGAGAAAATTCGACAATTTCTTTTCCGCCCTCGATCTCGCGTTCTGCGGTGCAAACCTTCGATTCCTGATTTATGTCCAATTTCACGACCACCGTCACGCAAGGCAGATCAAGCATCTCCGCTACCAATTGCGGCATTTGTGAACTGTCCTCGTCGATCGCCTGTTTCCCGAATAGTAAGAGATCATACGGCATGGTTTTGATCTGTTCGGCAAGCGCATGCGCTACATCCCCGGAAAAATTAGCATCGGTTTTCAATAAAACGGCTTTATCGGCGCCCATCGCCAGCGCTTTGCGAACATCGTTTTCAGCGCGTTCAGGACCTAATGTTAAAACGGTCACCTCGCCGCTGAATTTTTCTTTTAATCGAATGGCTTCTTCAATCGCAAATTCGTCATGTGGATTGATCACAAAATTAACGGCCGACAGATCCAGCGATTTTCCATCCGGCGTTGTCTTCACACGCGTCTCGCTGTCCGGCACTTGCTTCATACATACGATAATATTCATCAAAAAATCTCCTGTAGAATGTCTGTTTGGAATAAAACTATTTCCAATATTTTAACGGGCGTGAAAGTAACAAAAAATTGCGTAGGTATCAAACGTTATTTATACTTTATCCTAAATAATGACGCAGAACATTGCTGCGGGATGCATGGCGCAGTCGGCGGATGGCTTTTTCTTTAATTTGGCGAACACGTTCACGGGTCAGATTAAATCGTTCTCCGATCTCCTCCAGAGTCATCGGGTGATCCGTTTCAAGCCCGAAATAGAGCTTAACCACTTCCGCTTCGCGCGCAGAAAGCGTTTCCAGAGCACGCTGAATTTCTATTCTAAGCGATTCGGTCAAAAGATCCTGATCGGGCGGTTCCTGCTGTTCGTTCTCAATCACATCCATCAAGGTATTGTTTTCCGAATCGTGCATCGGCTCATCCATCGACACGTGACGTCCGGACATCTGCATGGTATTTGTCACTTCAAACGCGGTTATATCCAGCATATCTGCAATTTCATCCGAACTGGGTTCGCGTTCAAATTCCTGTTCGAGATCGCTGAATACCTTGCCGATCTTATTCAGCGTGCCGATCTTGTTGAGCGGCAGTCGAACCACACGGGATTGCTCCGCCAGCGCCTGCAAAATCGATTGACGAATCCACCAAACTGCATACGAAATGAATTTGAATCCGCGCGTGACATCGAAACGTTTTGCCGCTTTGATAAGGCCTATATTACCTTCGTTAATCAGATCGTTCAGTGATAAACCTTGGTTTTGATATTGTTTGGCTACGCTAACCACAAAACGCAAATTAGCCTTGGTAAGTTTTTCCAGCGCAACCTCATCGCCGTCTTTAACTTTTTTGGCAAGGTCAATTTCTTCATCCGGAGTTAAAAGAGGTACGCTGCCTATTTCCTGTAGATATTTGTCTATAAGGTCGTTGCTTTTTTCTGCAAAGTTCATGCTGCCATCTTTGATTAGATGATTGGAAACGGTTTATTTTTTATCGTGCTGCGTTTGTAGCGTTTCTATCTTCCGGTTATAAGCGTCGATAGCACTTACTAATACTTTAATTCGAGGATGTTCCTCCACGTTTTGCTCATGTTCTTTGGATATCAATTGAAATGTTAGTTCCCCTAATTCTTTCTGCTTTAAATAGCGGTCCTT